>CAJBPJ010000063.1 GCA_903957465.1 uncultured Opitutia bacterium | reverse complement strand
GGCACTCCCGTCGCGCGTCACTAAGCGCAGACGGAGTTTCGCAATGTCACTTGCGACTTCGCGCCAGGCGAGGCCGTGCTGGCCGAAGGTTCGGTTAAACTGAATACGGGCAACGATATCAGCACGCGGATCCGTTTTTAAGGTTCCAGCTGAGCGACCGGTCCAGGCTAAGCCTGCGCGGAGTTCAACTTCACCCTGTGGGTCTAGGCCTTCGCTGCGTAAATTAAAGCGGACAGCTGTGTCACTGGATAGTTGGACGCGTCCGCTCAGGGCGACTTGTCCTGTTGAAAATTTGCCTAAGCCTAAATCCGCTTGAGCGTTTACGGGATCTGACTTCGCAGTATTTTCTTCTACGGATGAGCTTCCGTCCGTAAGGGTGATGTCGAAACCCTTGCCTTCGAGTTCGGCGAGGTGCACATGTCCGCTGAGCAAGCGGAGCACCGATAAATCTCCGCGCAAGAATTCTGCCTTGAGACGTGTGCCGTCTTTAAGTGTGAGATCAACGCCCTCGGCGTTAAACGTTCCATCAAGGGTTGCCTCAATTTTGTTTATGCCGCCCGTGATGCCTGCATCTGTCAGGATGCCCGCAACGCGCGGCCCGAGATGATCAGCGCGTAGTTGGATGTCGGCCCAAATGGCTACGCCTGCAAGGACTACAGTCAAAATAGAGAAACTCCAGAGGAGGATGCGAACGAAACGACCCATGGCTTCAAATAGAGTGTCCTCCCGGGGCGACTGGGCGATAAAAAAGCCCCGCCGGATGGCGGGGCTTTGTGGCTGGTCTTTAGCGTACGATACCTAAATTAAATCGACTCCCCAGGGTTTTCCTCGCGGGCAGAGCGGCGTTGACTTCGTCCTGCCCCGAGTTTTTTCGCCAGAAATACATCTTTGCTGTTTTCCACAGAAACATTGTAATTTGAAGAGTAGGCGACGAAGGCCTCAGCTTCACGGGTTCGCCCGCGGAAGGCGCGACTCGAGTAACTTAGCTCTTTAATTGCAGACTCTAGATCCTCGTCTGCTAGGTTAACAATATACTTGGCGGTACGCTCGGCCCAAGCCGTTGCACCTGGTCGGGCCTTTAGTTCCTTAATTGCAGCGATAGCCTCAGCAATCTTGCCAGTGGACGCTAATTTATGAATACGCAGAAACTCATCTGCTAAATCTGACTCTGCTACAGCGGCTTTAACTATTTCGTCATCTGGGAGCGCTTCTAGTGCTTCGGCGTCTAGTTCGGGCAGACTGAGAATCACTGGGCCGAGATTGATTACCTTGCCGTCAATATCGATGGCGCTGGCATGGGCAGAGAGCAGGCTAGAGGATTGACGGTGGACTCCGATATCTAACTGCACCACGGCGTCGAGTGCTGCTCCGTATGGCAGGGTGCCGAGTTTGACCTCAGCATCTTTCGATCCGTCCCGTTTTAGAATATTAGCAACTACGCCTGTGCCAGCTGTCACGGATAATGTTACTTTACGCAACCATGCCTTATTGAGGATTTGGAACTCCTCAGCGAAGCTATCCTCAAGGTCCTCTGGTGTCTGGCCGTAGTGTGCTTGGCCCTCACCCGCATCTGCCATCTTAGTTAATAGGGATTCGTTGAACTCTGTGCCGAGTCCTACAGTTGATGTCGTCACGCCACTTCGAGCTAGTTCAGCTACTTTTTCGGCAATTGCGGACGTATCGACTAAACCTTTATTCGCTTGTCCATCTGTAAGGAGGATGACGCGCGATGTACGTTTCGCTGATGTGAAAGGTGCGAGTTGTTTTGCGCCTTCTTTCCAGCCATCAAAAAGCGCAGTACTGCCACCGGCTTCGACGCCACTGAGTTTGGTATAAAATACCTCACGTTCGGACAGCTCGGCTAGCGGCTGTAGCACTTGAATCTCATCATCGAAAGTCACAATCGCCACACGGTCATCGTTGCTTAGTGATTTGATCAAGTTGCGTGCACAGCCGATGGCTGCAGCCAATGGTTTGCCAGTCATTGATCCGGATCGATCAATAACAATCGCCAAGTCGACGGGGGCACGGCGGGGGGTGTTATTGATCTGGTCAGAAACGGGACGCTCAGGTGCAACGATACGAACTAAAACTTTGGTGCGAGTCGCGCGCTGAGCAGGCAGGCCCTTTTTAAGGGTATGAATTGAGATCGGGGTTTTGGGGGCCGAGTTAGGTTGTGTCATGGTGTCTAGGATGATGAATCCCAACACTACTTATATGGCGACTACGGTGTCAACACCGATAATCGACATTATCACAACTTACTGTCATAATCATCAAGTATACGTCTGAACTCGTTCAGCATGTAGTACTTAACTTCATCATTCATGTCTACTTCGCCGCTGATACGTAAGTTTATCTCACACCATGGTGCGAGTTTAAGCCGAGTCCACCGCTCTTTCTTGGCTCCGGTTCTAGACGCAAGACGAGCCATCTCAGCAAGCTCCCTTAGTGCGCGGAGTTCCTCGGAAGGCAGATTCGAATCGGCCATTACCTTTTCCGCCAAAAGTGCCAGCTTGTGTAGGGTAACGTCATCGCGTGCTGCTTGAATAAACTGACGTGGTATATTGGAGCGTTGTTGCTCGCGCTCAGCCCGGTTCGTGTTGGATTTACTTGATACGTCCGTCCGATTGTCTTCCTGCGGTGAAAGACTTTTATGGGACTGCCTGTAAAAAACCGGCTCTGCGCATAGTTCTGGGCTATCACGTCGACTTTGGAAAAGCAGTTGTTCGGCATGTGTTGGCTCAGCGAGTTGGTTTAATAAATCGTTGAGTTCGTTGACTGACTTCGGGCCCTTGAATCCGATCAACTGACTTTGGACACGCTCCAGATCCCATCCACGTTCTGCGAGAAGTCGCGTGAGCACAAGTTGACGGAACTGAAGGTTGCCAAAAAGTGCTTTGCGGCGGTCTACAGGGTCTTTATCAGGGGCGGTTAGGACGCCTCTTGATAGATAATAACGAACAAGTCTTTCGGTGCAAAAAAACTTAGCATCGAACCCGCAGTCTGCCAGGAAACGTGAGGTTGCGCTCGCCAACTCTTCGGCTGTGCCTTGCCAGTCTTTGGGCAGCTGGATGCGCGCGGCTGGACTTAACATATGACTGACAATACCAACACTCCGGTGTCAGTAAATACAAATGTCCTTTTGCGGAGTTCTCTAATCGCCGCTTAGCGCCCTAATTCCTTCAAGCCAGTTTTCAGGTCTTCGGCCCAGATTTCATAGCCCTTACGGTTTGGGTGTAAGAGATCTGGCATAATCGTGTTGGGCAAGGTCCCGTCAGGCTGGAGGTATTTCGGGGCAAGGTCGCGCACACGAACGATTGTTTTTAAATTATCTGAAAGGCCGTCCACAACTAGCTTGTTAGCTTTTTCATTATTCACGCGCATGGCATCATCGCTTTTGGCGCCGCGTGGAAAAATGTTGTACAGGATGATTGGGGTTTCGGGAGAGTAGCCGTTTAGACGCTTTAGAATGGCGTGTACGCCAGCGGCAATGTCTTCGGGTTTATCCATACGGTGCCCAGTGTTATTTGTTCCAATCATGACCACGAATGCGCGTGGCTTTAGGCCCGCGGGAAGATTTCCATTTTGCAAACGCCAGAGAACATTCTCCGTGCGATCGCCGCTGGTCGCTAAATTAACGAATGTTCCAGCATCTTTGAGTAAATCCATATTACTTTCCCAGGCATGGGTGATTGAGTCGCCCACGAGAATGACGCTACCACCGCCTGCTTTCACAGAATCTTGGGCCCACTGACATTGTTGTTTATGGCGACCGTCCGTACCACCTTGGAATCTTCCGTCATTTGCG
>CAJBPJ010000062.1 GCA_903957465.1 uncultured Opitutia bacterium | reverse complement strand
GCCAACTGCGGGTGCCTCCTCTGGTTTATTAACAGGTCTAACTTCTGGAGCAGGTTCTGGCGGTGCTTCTTTCTTAACGCAAAACCAAACCCTTACGATTCCGGCTGGAGGTGCATTTGCTGGTGGCGGCGGCGCAATTGCTCGCGGCGGTGATAATTATGCGTCTCAAACGTCGGGTAGTGGTGGTATTGGTGGCGGCGGCGGCGGAATCTCCACTATTTACTATACTAGTAATTTTAACCTAGCCATCGCTACTTCCGGTTCCGGTGGCAGCGGTTGTGTTATCATAGAATGGTGATTGTTATGAATTACGAAATTCTTGATGAAGAAGGTAACGTAATTAATACAATTGTTGCCGATCTTGACTTCGTCGAATTACACTATCCGGGCCAGTTCCGTGAGCGAGTTGAAGCTGAACCACCCGCTTCAAAACCTGTTCCAGAGCCTACCCCAGAGCCGCAGATCACTACGCTCGAGGAATAACTCATTGGCTAACCGGCGGTTTCTTGTACTTGCTGTAATAGGTTGGTCTAGCATGGTGCTCATGGGCTGTCAGGACCGCTACCGCTATGACTGCCAAGACCCCGACAACTGGAAGGTCGAAGAGTGTCAAAAACCTAAGTGTGTAGCTATGGGCTACTGCACCGAATGGCTGATAAATACGGGTGAAGAAGATGAAGCCGACTAAGGAATGGTCGCCGGAAGAATTGCTGCGGTTCATTGTTGGCATCGTGCTGTCGCTAACGCTTACGTTCATTGTGGCAACTGTGCTATACTCGTTGGTGTTTGTATCGCAGCCGATGGAAGGGCAATCCCCTAACGACGCTGAGTTTTTTAAGTTGATTAACCCGATTGCGACATTCATTGTTGGCGCGTTGGCAGGACTGATGGCTGGGCAGGGCAGCGGCTCAAGTAAGCCCAAGGACGAGGAGATTAAAGATGAGCTTCCTGAATGATTTTGAAAGCAAGCAAGACGGCGTAAACGATACCGTTGAGTTTGTTATCCGCGTGGCCATCGTCACGCTATCTGCGGTTATCCTTGTCGTTGTGCTGGCGCTTGTCGTGGGTCTGTTTGTGCCTAACGACGTTCTGGACAGCACTGCCATCCTTGAGATGATTAACCCTGCATTCCAGACCATCATTGGTGCACTGGTTGGGCTACTTGGCGGTCTAAGCCTTAACGCCAATGCGAGGGACAAAGAGCCTGAGCCGGAAGCGCCGATTGAACTGGATACACCTGCACCGGAACCTGAAGCACCCAAACCCTACAACGATCCGCAGGCAACCGTCTTTATCGACACGCCTGATGACGATGACGAAGATGACGACATGGAGCCTTGGGAGAAGTACCGCAACGACCTACGCTATGACGCGAACGGCGACGGTGTGGTTGATGAAGACGACTTCCCTGACTGGCGCAACCCAGCAGCATAATGGCGGGCGAACTCTCTACCGTTGAGATGATTGGCCAGCTTTGGCCTATTGTTCTTGCATTCATCACTCTGACAATCATCCTCGCCAAGATGGATGTGCGACTTGGCGTTGCGGAGGAGAAGATCAAGACGCTCTTTGAGCTATGGAATAATCGGAAGGACGACAAGTGAGCCTTATAAACCTTCAGAAAAAGATCGGAGTAACCGCAGATGGTGCATTTGGTCCGGGTACGTTTAAGAAAGCTGCGGCTTTTTATAAATTATCACCTGATAGGGCTGCGCATTTCTTTGCTCAAACGGCGCATGAGTCGGGCAACTTCAAAGCGTTCAGCGAGAACTTAAACTATGGTGCAAAAGGCTTACGCGGTGTTTTTGGCAAGTACTTCCCGACTCGTGCGCTGGCTCGCGCATACGAACGTCAACCGCAGAAGATTGCCAATCGTGTCTATGCAAATCGCATGGGCAACGGACCTGAAGCCAGCGGCGACGGATGGAAATTCCGGGGCAGAGGTGCCCTCCAATTAACTGGAAAATTTTCGTATCAGGCATTTGCTGACTATGTTGGCCGTCCTGACATCATGACAAACCCAGACCTTGTGGCAACCGAACTCTGCTTTGAAAGCGCCCTTTGGTTCTTTGATAAGAACAAGCTGTGGGGTATCTGTGACAAGGGTATCAACGACGCTGCAATTCTTGCGCTGACAAAGCGTATTAATGGTGGTACACACGGTCTCGATGACCGCAAACTGAAAACCAAAAAGTACGGTGCTTGGTTATAAGGAGAATAACGATGGACTTTAAAAGCATACTGAAGAAGGAAGCCGAGAAGCTGCTCCTCAAGAAAGCCGCAGATAAGATACTTCCTATGGACGGCGAAAAGCCTAAGATGGGTTGGAAAGTTAAGTTGGCTGGCATCCTCGCCATCATCGGCACAGCGGCAACTGCGCTATCGCAATATCTCGGCACTTGAACCTTAAGGGGCGGTAGCTCATGTTTGGCACATCCCCATTTGCTGCCGCCGCTTTCGGTGCCCTTGGTATCGTAGACGTCGATGTCGAACTCACTGGTGTACAGGGGGTAGGCCAGCTTGAACAGGTCGAGGCCACTGCCGGTTACCGCGTCAACGGAGTGCAAAGCACAGGGCAGATAGGTAATGTTTTTGTTCGGGCTAAAGCTAATACCGATGTAACGGGCGTACAGGGTGTAGGTCAAGTTGGCACGGTGCAGCCGGTCAACTCCGTTAGCGTTATAGGCGTTTCTGCTACGGGTCTCGTGGCAACCCCCAGCGTTGATGCCGATGCAATTATTATTGAAGACAGCGTATTCGGCACTGGCGCAGTTGGCACTGTGGCCGTCAGGGCAAACTCGGGTGTTATTATCCAAGGGATGCAGGCTACAGGTCAAATCGGCCAAGCTAATGTCATTGCTTATGGTACCGTTATCGAGGACGGTGTTACTGGTTTTGGTCAGATAGGCACTGTACAAGTTAACG
Organism: uncultured Opitutia bacterium; assembly: GCA_903957465.1. GTDB lineage: Bacteria > Verrucomicrobiota > Verrucomicrobiia > Opitutales > UBA953 > UBA8828. Next base: position 530 of record CAJBPJ010000062.1, on the reverse strand, counting down.
CGGATGCTAACTTCAGCATCACTGGAGTCCAAGGTGTAGGTCAGACAGGGACTATACGTTACCAGAGCGGTGTGCGACCTACAGGGGTGCAGGCTACGGGTCAGGTAGGTACACCTTTCATTAGTGTCAGTATGCGTGTATACCCAACCGGAGTAACAGGCACTGCAAACTTAACTTCTGTTTTGGTTTGGGGTCAGATCAATGACGCGCAGACCCCGAACTGGACAACAATACCGACGTAAGGACTAAAGATGTCAAGCACATATAGTAACCTCAAACTCCAGCTTATGGCTACTGGCGAGAACCTCGCCACGTGGGGTAACGTCACGAACATCAACCTTGGGACCGCGCTTGAAGAAGCTGTTGTCGGCTCAGCGGATGTCACCTTTGCTAGTGCTAACGTCACACTTACTCTTTCCAATGCAAACACGACGCAGACCGCACGTAACCTGCGTTTGAACCTGATCGGCACCACTGGTGGCTCGACACGCAATCTGGTCGTACCCAGCATTGAGAAAGTTTACATCGTC
>CAJBPJ010000061.1 GCA_903957465.1 uncultured Opitutia bacterium | reverse complement strand
TCCATGGTTATGCGACATACACATCATGCTTTCAACCTTGGAAATCCAGCGCCCCAGACGACTTGCCGTACTTGGTGTCGGCCTGCTCGGTGCCTCTGTGCTCCGGGCGGCCCACGTATACCTGCCTAATACAAAACTCTGCGCATGGTCACGTTCGCCATCCAGCCGTGCAGCAGTGGCGAACATCGCGGATACTTATGATACGCCCGCGGAAGCCGTGCGCGAAGCAGACTGTGTTGTGCTAGGGGCACCGGTGGACGCCCTTCCCTCTCTACTTAAGTCCATTCATGGTGCACTTTCGGCTGACGCCTGGGTGACAGACGTTGGTAGCACGAAACGAGCTATCCATGCAGCTGCATCTGCTATCTTCTCAAAACCTGAACGTTTCATTGGCAGCCATCCAATGGCGGGTTCTGAAAAAGGCGGCGCGGAACAAGGTCACGCAAAATTGTTTAGCGGCCGTCCTTGCATCATCACCACGGTGGATAAGACGGATTTATCCCTGGTTAAATTTGCAAACAACCTCTGGTCTGCTCTCGGCGCCAATGTGATTCAGATGACGCCAGATGCCCATGATGAAGCGGTGGCTGCCATTAGTCATCTACCCCATGCAACTGCATGTGCGCTCGCTCACTTGCTTTCTAAAAAAGAGGCTCGCTTGGATTTGGCGGCTGGCGGTCTGCGTGATACCACGCGTATCGCCGCTGGCGATCCATCGCTTTGGGTTCCTATTTTATTAGAAAATGCAGATCACCTCATCCCTTTGTTAAAAGAACTTGAGGAGTCTTCTGCCGGCTTAAGGAATTTGTTGATGAAAAAAGACGCTGGTGGAATCCGTGCTTACCTTGATGGCGCCCGGGCATTCCGGCACCGTCTCGACTAATCATGAGCACCCTGCTCACTATTCAGCCCTTCCGTGGCCCCGCTTGCGGGCTTGCGCGTGTGCCTGGCTCGAAGAGCGTTACCAACCGGGCCTTGATATTAGCCGCACTCTCTGACGGCGAAACTGTTTTGGAAGGCGCCCTCTTTAGTCGAGATACCCGCATCCTGATTGCTGCGCTTCAAGAACTTGGCTTCTCCGTTGATGCCGATGAGTCTGCCTGCCGAATTAAATTAGTGGGTTTGGGCGGGAGAATTCCTAAAGCGAAGGCAAAGCTACATGTCGGCAATGCAGGGACGGCTGCACGGTTCTTAACCGCCTTTCTGTGTCTTCACCCTGCCGGAGAATATGAAATCGATGGTGATGATGCGATGCGTGCGCGTCCCATGGCTGGCTTGCTACGGGCACTCGAGTCCGCTGGTGCAAAATGTTTAACGGCCGCGGGTTCTCCCGCAGATGGATTTCCCCTTCGCCTGATTACCCGGGGTATTGTGGGCGGCGCGGTGAGTTGTGATGCCTCCTCAAGTTCACAAATGCTTTCGGCACTTCTGATGGTTGCGCCACTCGCTCCAGGATTTAGTGTCCGATTGAGTGGCACAACGGTATCAGAACCGTTTGTGGAAATGACCGCAAAAATGTGCGCGCAGTTTGGGCGACCACTTATTCAAAACCACGGCGCTTGGATGTGTCCGCAGCCTGGAGTTTACCATGCGCCTTCGGTTTATGCGATCGAGCCCGATGCAACCGCCGCCAGCTATTTTATCGCCCTGCCTGCTGTCACCGGACGACAAAGCCACATTCGCCTAGCTGGCTACGATACCCGTGGACTACAAGGTGACACAGCCTTTGCAGCCGTTGCGCAAGCATGCGGGGCAATTATTCATGAAGAAACGGGCGCAATCATTGTGCGCTCTTGGTCCGCGCTGCGTGGCGGCGATTTTAACTTTAATGCTTTCTCGGACACATTCCTAACCCTTGCGGCGCTAGCGCCTCTCTTTGATAAGCCCGTTACACTGCGCGGGATTGGCCATACGCGCCACCAAGAGACGGATCGTGTCTTAGCAATGGCTACGGAATTAGAGCGTCTCGGTGTACGCGTAGAGCCCTCTGCCCAAAGTCTTCGTGTCGATAAATCCCTTGATACTCTAACGATTTATCCTGGCCGCGAGGCCATGCTGGCCGCCTCGCAAAAGACCCCTGTCTCGATTCATACTTACGAGGATCATCGTGTCGCGATGAGCTTTGGTATTTTGGGCTCTTATGACCTTCACGGAAACGGTCAGCCGTGGATTTCCATCCAAGACCCTGCCTGTACGGGGAAAACATTCCCGTATTTTTTTGATGCGCTCGAACAATTGCGGAGCAGCTTCCTTCGGATTGCCGTCGATGGCGGGGCGGCTTCTGGGAAGTCCTCAACGAGCCGTGCGGTAGCCGCTGCCCACGGGTTAATGCATGTCGACACTGGAGCTCACTATCGGTCTATCACCCGAGCGCTGCTTTCGGCTTCAGCTACGCCTGAGAGTACGCGTTCAGTTATTGCGGCCCTACCGACACTTCAATTGGGCACGAAAATTACCGGTCATAGTGCGCAACTAACCTTAAGTGGCTGGGTGCCGAAGGACGCAGAGTTACGCAGCCCTGAAGTCAATGCAGCGGTATCCTCTTTTGCAGCGATGTCCGAAGTTCGGAATTTTCTTTTCGATTACCAACGGGGGCAAGTAGACGTCGCGCGCTCGGCAGGTTTTAGTGGTATAATTATGGAGGGTCGAGATATCGGATCGATTATTATGCCTG
>CAJBPJ010000060.1 GCA_903957465.1 uncultured Opitutia bacterium | reverse complement strand
GAGTAGGGCAGTATCAGGGACCAGTATAATCGGTGTTTGTGGAAAGGCTTTACGCATACGTTCCCATGAGGCTCTGTCTCTCGCGTAGAGGGTTAGCTGTGGGTGGGCCTGATATACCCTGCGTGAGTAATCTTCTGCTAGAGGATTCTTAAATTCACAACTTTGTGGAAACGAGATGATGCGTTGCTTGGGAAAACGTTTTATAATCTCACAGCGTAATTCTTCGAGACGGCGGTAACGATCACCCATGTTGCCGCCGCCAACAATCAGCACCACATCTTCTGACTCTGCATGTAAAGCGGTGCCTCTTATGAGTTTTAACGTTTGGCGTTTAGGTATAACAAAGATTTTATGTGACGGAAGGTGCTGGCGGCAAAACTCCAAAACTGACTGCGTGATTGCGACGTCGCCTAAATTCGGATAATCGGCCGCTAAGGTAATGATAACGCGTGGGCCCTGTGCTGGGAATCCCTTGGGGATGTTGGCTGAAGCTATAAACGCAGGAAGTCTGCGCCGAAAGCGACCAAGCATTAAGGTGAGCGACTGAATGCTCATAAAGCGCCACCCAACAAGCGGTATAACGTATGACGGATACTGGTTAAAATACGATCGCGCGCGGCATAACGATCGAAGGAGCGCAAAGACTTTTCATAGGCTTGCTGGATATCACTACGGCCTTTCTCCTTTGCGAGTTGGATGATATTCAGAATGTAAATTCTAACAGGTCCAGCTAACTTTCGAGAGTAAGCTTTTCTCTCGGCAATGTCTGCGAGGGTATAACGTTCCGGAAAAGCTTCAGGTTTGGGACACCCGAAAAGTTCGAGGAGTACTTGAGTGCTAGAGCATTTGAGGCAATGCCCGCAGTTTTGTCCGCTTTCACTATTATAAAAACATGTACGCATATGGTCTGTGATAATTTTAACGTCGGCCATTTGTTGCAACTTATCGTACTTTGAGAATTCAAGACCGTCATGAACCAACGGGGTATTTTCGCTGCCGAGCAGGGTGTCGGTTTGCGGGTTAGATGCCCATGGATGGAGTGCGCGATCGTTTGAGAAGCTCGATGGAATCACCGTTACATCAAACCATGGCTCAAGGCATGAGAGACAGGCAGCCAACCAGATACCGTGGGTCTCGCGTTCCCAGCACAACTTGGGACGCCAGCGCCGTTCACGAATATTTGTCCAAAGACTGTAGGCGTCCAAATGGTATGCGTTGAGTATTTTTCGGCTGCTTTCAAAGGCTTCATTGTAGGCAGTGAGTGCGGACGGTTTGATGTCGAACCCATGGATCATGAGCCCAGCCGTCAAAGCAGTGTGGTGAAGGCTTGCCGATTTCTTCCCGGCGTGTCGCATTGCTGTAAAGCAGCTATCTCCACCGCCTGAGAAGGCAGTGATTGCTCCGCCGCCCACCCGCACTTTATTTTCGCTAGCGATGGGAATTTGCAAATCTACGATTTGCATACGTAAAGGCAGCCACGCCGCAAAACAGCTTTGCCAGGCACGGAGTTGATCATGGGTTATTTGATCAATCGGGTGTTCACAACGTAAGGGTAGACCCAGGCGCATCGCCATGGGTAAAAATGCTAAGACAAATGGTCGCGCGCGGAGTTTTGCGTCGGTAGGATTCGGACAGTTAAATTCAAATGATACATCCCATGTTGGCTTTCCGGGGATTTCGAGATGTCCATCGAGTCGCACGCGGTCTCCGGTGATTTTGGGAGAGTCGAGTCGGATGACGCAGGCTTTTGAGTCACGCATGTCTCTTCAGTAAGTTGATTCTTAAGAATGTAGATATAAAAAAGCCCAGGCAGTGCCTGGGCTTTTGTACGAAAATCCGGGGTATGTCTTAGAGCCCTTCGACGATAAAGTCCTCGGGACGTTCAACGGTGAAGCGGAAGGGCACATCGCGCTTTTCGCCGGCCTTTAAGTCAATGCGCCACTCAATGCGCTTCTGATCGTCAATCTTGAGGTCAGGATTATTTTTGGTGTCTTTGGGTTCCTGCAATGAGACCTTGATGTCCTCGTGATTGGAAGCGGGAATCTGGTCCCAGATAACGAGTTCGACGGCGGCCTGTTTACCGTTCGTCACTTTAAAGACATAGTCACGCAGAGTGCCTACGGTCTTTTTACCAAAGACGCCTGAGACTTCTGTGCGATCGGCAAGAACCCGACGTTCAACCTTTACGGATGCGTCGGCACCGAGATAGCTCCAGAACTCTTGACCTGCAGGTACGAGATCCATGTTTGCATTAGCCACAAATGAGTCATCGACAAAGATGGCGCTCGGACCGGGTAGGTAGGGGAGCTCAGTCTTATTGATGGCTTTAGCTTTCAGGTAAACGTGCGGTGAAAGTTTAGGGACGCATGTATGTCGGAAGCTTGCAGGGAAAGTGTCGCGCGAGAGGGGTACACGCGCAGGTTTATTGTCAGCGAGGATGTCGCAGGAGCGTTCGACGCTAAAGACAGCAGCGACGCCGCTGGTGATAACTTGAGCGCGTGCTTCCTCTGAAGTTTTCATTGCTCCAGTTAAACTATTTTCGGCGAAGCCATCTGCACGCATGTCGTTCATCATTTTAGCTTTTGTGGCGATACTCCGTCCTCTTTGCTCCCCGCCAGAGGCACCAAGCGGTGCAGCAGCTGCCACCGGCATCGGTTCGAGCCTGCGTAAGAACCAAGGATCGAGTTCGGGCTCACGTCCGCCAACCGATGGCTGTGCAGTTGAGAGATGCAAGGTGACGCCTTTCCAGTCTTCGCCGGTGGATTGACGTACGGTGCCATAATAAGCGACTTCTAGTGTCTTCGCTTTTATGTTCGCACGGATGTCGTATGACGGTTCCCAGTAAGGTCCGCTAACAATATACGAAAGATTAAGCGTAGCGTCGACGGCGCCTTTGGCTTCGACGGTTACACGAGCAACGTTGCGGGTGCGCTGACCTGAACCGCGCAACTCGGCGAGTTCGCGACGAACTTGGTCTGCGTCTTTGGCGTTGTCGCGTTGCTTATCAACGAGCGCGAGAGCTTCTTCATCAAGGGCCGCAAGCTTGCCTGCATGGTAGTCAACGAATCCGCTCCATTTTGTCGGATCGAGGTCGGGATTGGGTGAGTCTTTACCTGCACTGGTTAAACGCCCCAAAATTTTATCGAGTGCTTCTTTACGGGTAGCGACGCGTTGTACGGCGCGCGTGAGTTCCTCTTTTTGACGTTCCAGTAGGCGCAAGCGGTCGGTTAGCTGCCGGACTTTCTCATTTGGGATGTCGACGGTTTGAATGGTTTCGCCGCGTATATCAACGAGGGTAAATGCACCCGTGCCGTTGGCGCGCACGGAATTTAAGTCAGTTGCTGCCGGAAGGTTGTCGAAGGTTAGCACGTGAGTGCCTGCCTCAAGGCGCACCTTGGCGTGTCGAGTGACTTCCGCCCGGTCGGCGTAGACAGTCACTGCAGAGATAGCGGCATCGGGTTTAAGTTCAGCGGCATTTAGCATGCTGATAGCGGCCAACAGGGTGAGGGCAGGGGTGCGCATAGGAGTGTGTCTAAAGTAGCGTCACCCCTCCCCAGTGCAATCTGTCAAAACGTGATATTGTTTACCAGGGCTCGTCACGTAACTGCTGAGAGTCGCAATTAGGGCAGTGTTTTTTGGCTGAGAGTGCCCGTCCTGCGGTGTAAAACCCGCCCGCTATCGGGCTGCAGATCCAATAAAAGAGTTCGGTCAGAACGCTGCCGCTTTTTTGCTCTACGGGCTCATTGAATCGGGTACCACACCGCTCGCATGTATAGCGCAGGTGATTGTCGGGTTTGGGTCGGCGAGTTTCGGGTGGATTAAAGGTCGAGCCAATGGGTAGCCAGCGGGTCATACCCTTTTTCCACCAGTGGTCGGTAGGCAGGATTTGTCGAAGGGCTACCAAGGCGGTCACGGCATGCTCGTCGTGTTCCCCAATGATTTTGCCATTTCGTGCGATATGGATCTTCGCCATTTGTGTACGAGAATTCTTGCAGAACAATTTTAGGGTGCAAGGGGGATTGCGGGTTTCGTCTTGTTTCCGTGGGGGCTAACAGGTTAGACATCCGGGTTCCCGGTTCCCGGGACTTGGCACCTATGAAGCGCACCCATAACTGCAACGCCTTGCGTCCCTCCGACGCCGGCAAGACCGTCACCCTCGTTGGTTGGGTTGATACTAAACGCGACTTAGGCGGTGTCACATTTGTCGACCTCCGCGACCGCGAAGGCGTGACGCAGGTTGTTTTCAATCCAGGTGCTGCGGGTATCCAAGAACTCGCACAGCGCTTAAAGACAGAATCGGTTATCGAAGTCGCAGGCGTGGTTCGTGCCCGTACAGCTGAAACTGTTAATTCGAAACTCGCTACGGGTAGTATCGAAGTCGCCGCTGCTTCGCTGACCGTTCACAATGTCTGCGCAGATCTACCGTTCCCGATGGACGACGATAAGGCGGACAAGGTGAATGAAGACCTGCGCCTTGAGTATCGATTCCTCGACCTGCGCCGTCCGCGCAATCTCGGCCTACTTAAAATGCGCGCTCAAGCAGCGCGCTCCATTCGTGCTGAACTTGACGGGCAGGGCTTCCTCGAGGTCGAGACACCGACGCTTTTTAAGAGCACCCCTGAGGGCGCGCGCGAATTTCTCGTACCGAGCCGCGTCAACCCCGGTGAGTTCTATGCACTCACGCAATCCCCCCAGCAGTATAAGCAGATGTTGATGGTTGCGGGTGTGGAGCGTTACTACCAGATGGCGCGTTGTTACCGCGACGAAGATTTGCGTGCAGATCGTCAGCCAGAATTTACCCAGGTCGACCTCGAGATGTCGTTCATCGACCGCGAGGACATGTACCGTCTCATCGAGGGTGTTCTCAAGCGTACGTGGAAGGAAACGCTCGGCATCGATATCCCAACGCCGTTTCCACGAATGTCGTATCAAGAAGCGATGGATCGCTTTGGTATCGATAAGCCTGACACGCGCTTTGCCTTTGAGATCCAGGATTTCACCGAGCTCTTTAAAGCTTCGGCCTTCAAGGTCTTTGCCGCCGCTGCCAATACGCCTGGTTCAGTTGTCCGCGCGATTAACGCCAAGGGTCTCGCCGATATTACTCAGGGTGAATTGACGAATCTCGAAACCATTGCGAAGGCTGCCGGTGCCAAAGGACTCGCCTTCATTAAATGCG
>CAJBPJ010000059.1 GCA_903957465.1 uncultured Opitutia bacterium | reverse complement strand
TGATGTCGCCCCGTGAATTACCCGACACCTACCCGCCTGAACTCGAAGCGGCGTGGTTGACGAAGGCAGAACAGGCTACGGGGCGCACAGCCGACGATGCCTTGGAGGTTCTTCGGGCCGATGTCCAAAAGCTTTCTGATTTGTTTACCGTTGGTCGACCCGACGGTACTTTCCCAGACTACTTTGCCGACGCGCGATTATTGGCAGCCTACGGTCTCTTCTTTTTTCCACAAGCTTGGGCACGGACAGGTTGGTCGCTCGCCCACGCGATAGATTTCCGCGGATGGAAACCTTCTCGAACTCACGTACGGATACTCGACTTAGGTTCAGGATCAGGTGGTTGTGGTTTACGCGTTGCCCGCAAACTTTCGCAAATTCAAGGTCACACTATCGAATTGATCGCAGTCGATCGTTCACCGTCTGCACTTGCCGTACTCGAATCTGTCGCACCCATTGCCTGCCCACAGGCAACAATCGTTACACGCATTGGCGATGCCCGAGAGGTCGAGACATGGCCCGAGGGAGATTTCGATATTATCATCGGAGGGTTTGTCTTAAACGAACTGGGCTTTAAAGAAGATGGGGAGCGCGAAGGCTGGATGAAGCGTCTCGCCGCCCGGCTAGCACCTCAAGGCCTACTCACTCTAATTGAACCTGCTTTGCGGACAACAGCAGAGCCTCTTCGGAGGTTAAGCGATGCGCGGGCACGTAAAAGTCCAAAGCGGATAGGTCCAGAAGTCGATGCAATGCCCTGCCCTCTGCTCGGCGGCGAACACTGGGACCATGAGGTACGCGAATGGACGCCGCCACCACTCACCGAATACCTGAATCGAAAATTACACCGCAACCTGTCTGCGATCCGTTTTTCACAGGCTATCTTTTCGGATGCCGAATTATCGGAACTTCCCGCCGAAGCGGCACGCATTGTCGCTGAACCGCAACTCATCAAAGGGCTTTTCCGATTCATTATTTCGCAAGGCGGAAAACTTCGCACCATCGAGGTGCCGACCCGTGGACTTTCAAAACGCGAAGCTAAAGCACTCGACCAGCAGTATATGCGCGGCGATATCGTTAGCGTGCCCGTAAGCACGGAGACACGGCAAAGGCTTGAGAATGCGACCGAGCTGAAACGTCTCGGCCCTTAACTTCCTGCCTTGCCCCATGCGATAAGCTTGGGATGATGCACCCATGGCAACACGCTGGGTGCCCCAAGGCTTCGATGCGACCCGCCCCGTAGCGATTATCGCAGGACGGGGTCGCTACCCTGCGCTCATGGTCGAACAAGCACGTGCCCAAGGCATACCCGTACGACTGATTGCCTTTAAAGACGAAACTGAACCAAGTCTTCTCGCCAGCTTCCCAGCCGATCAATGTCGGGAAATTGAAGTCGGGAAACTAGGCGACATGCTAGCCGCCCTAAAAGATTTAGGTGCCAAGGGTGCAGTCATGGCCGGTCAAATCACTCCACGGAAACTTTTTTCCGGTATGGTGCCTGATTTGAAACTACTCGCACTCTTAGCGACACTGCCTGAACGAAACGCCGAAACTATTTTCGGGGGAGTCTCGGCAGAAATTGAGAAAATGGGTGTGCGTATGCTCGATGCCAGGGTGTTTTTAGACGACCATCTTGCCACGGAAGGGAAAATGACGGGTTGGCTTGGTGGATCGATCGATGCAGATGAAATTGATTTTGGCGTAAAGATGGCACGTGAGATGACCCGACTAGACATCGGACAATCGGTTGTCGTAGCCAAAGGCACTGTCATTGCTGTCGAAGCCTTTGAAGGCACCGACAATATGTTACGTCGCTGTGCAGCAACCGGCGGCAAGGAGATGCTTTTGGTGAAAGCAGCCAAACACGGACAAGACTGGCGCTTTGATGTACCCTGCTTTGGCGTACTCACCCTCGAGAGCATGGCAGCTGGCGGCGTGCGTAAGGCTGCACTCGAAGTTGATGGCGTCATTCTGATTGATAAACCCGCCGTCATTCAACGTGCCGGCGAACTCGGGATTACACTGGTAGGCTTCCGATGAACTTTGCAGAGAGCGAAATTGCTAAATTACTCAGCTCCAAGCTTGGTGAAGCTGGACGTGTCACTCATTTATCACTTGGTGTCGGATCTATTCGTATGACGCTTGAGTTGGCTGGACAAGGAGTGCCGGTAGATCTTTTTGCGGAAGGTATCACTTGGACGAAAGATGGCGACATGCTCGTCGTCCGTTGGAAGCAGGTCGGGAGTTCACTCACCTGGGCTCACAGCCTGCTGCAGACTCTCGCTGAAAAGGCCCAGCATGAAATCCGTCTACCGGATTCATTGCGCATGGCTCCGCTGAAAATGATTTTGCCGAAGGCTTAACGACGAACCGGTTTAGTTGCTGCAGGCTTAACAGGCGTCTTAGGGTCAACTTTAACGGGCTCCGCCGTGGTAGCTTTTGGAGTCTCAACAGCCAAGGGTGCATCTCCGTCAAAAAAACCCCACCCGGCTGAACTACGGGCAATAAACCAAGCGATTAAAAGGGCGACAACGACCATCAGTATTTTGCGGTGTAGTAACCATCGACCACGAATATCTTCGCGATGTTCGACGGCGCCTGTGCCTGTAAAGAACATGCGTAGTCGGCTTGACCAAGGCATTCCAGTAGCACCTGCAAGGTCGGGAAAGCCGTATTCCCGGTCTCGATAAGGGCGGGAAGTCATCATCCAATTACGTAAGCGGCGGAACACCCCTCAATAGATACGGAAATGCTCACGCTTTACAAGCGGGGGCGCATGGGATACTTCGCAGGAACGGTGAAAGCGACTACCCGCTCCCTCCGCGCCCTCAAAGGCGTCCGACAAGTTGTCTGCCTAACCGCATACGACGCCATAACGGCTAGGCTAGCCGACACCGGCGGGGCAGACCTCATTCTCGTTGGCGACTCCGTCGGCAATACCGTGCTTGGTTACGAGAGCACCGTACCCGTGACCCTCGAAACCATGCTGCACCACACAGCAGCCGTCGCACGTGCCAAACCCAAAGCCCTGATTGTCGCCGACATACCCTTCGCCCTCGCGCACGACAACTTCCCAACCCTCTTGCGCACCTGCCGTCGACTTCTCCAAGAATCAGGAGCTGAAGCCGTTAAAATTGAAGGCGGCGCATCGCTCGCTAAGTCGGTCGCCAAGCTTGTTGACGCTGGAATTCCAGTAATGGGTCACATTGGTCTAATGCCTCAACAAGTACACGCTGCTGGTTACCGCCGTCGCGGCGTTACCGATGAAGATCGGGCGCGGGTTTTAGCAGATGCCTTAGCCATTACCAAAGCGGGAGCATTTTCAATCGTCGCAGAATGCATCGAACATTCGCTCACCAAAGAAATTTCTAAGGCGGTAAACGTCCCTATCATCGGTATCGGATCAGGTACGAGTTGCGATGGACAGATCCTCGTCATTTACGACCTGCTCGGCCTTACCGAAAACCCACCATCGTTTGCTAAGCCCGAAGCACAATTGGGACGTGATGCAGTTGCCGCGATTCAGCGTTGGGCAAAAAAAGTAAAGAAAGGATATAAAAAATGAATACGGTCGTACTCGGTGCGGGCGCATGGGGGACAGCGATGTCCATCCACCTCGCTCGCCAAGGCCAT
>CAJBPJ010000058.1 GCA_903957465.1 uncultured Opitutia bacterium | reverse complement strand
CGGGGAAGTCGACCACGTCGATCTTCCAGACTGCTTCCATGCCGAGCTCAGCATAGTCCACGACCTCAACCTTCCGGATATTCTCTTGAGCAAGAATCGCAGCGGGTCCGCCGATGGATCCAAGATAGAAGCCGCCGTTTGCCTTGCAGGCATCGGTCACAGCTTGTCCGCGATTACCCTTTGCGATCATGATATGGGAGCCTCCGGCCTTCTGGAAAATATCCACATAACTGTCCATCCGACCTGCAGTCGTGGGGCCAAATGAACCTGAGGCCATCCCGATAGGAGTCTTCGCTGGACCCGCATAGTAAACAGGGTGTTGCTTCATGTAATCGGGCAAACCTTCGCCGCGGTCGAGACGCTCTTTCAGCTTCGCGTGCGCGAGGTCGCGTGCGACGATGAGTGTGCCAGTGAGCGCGAGGCGGGTGGTGACGGGATGCTTCGAAAGTTCGGCGCGGATATCCGCCATGGGACGATTCAAGTCAATCTTCACGACCTTCTGGGCATCGGCATGCTTACGCGCATCGGCAGGGATGAAGCGACCTGGGTCCGTCTCCAACTGCTCAATCCAAATACCATCCTTATCAATCTTGGCCTTGGCGTTGCGGTCAGCCGAACAAGAGACTGCGAGGCCAATCGGACAGGAGGCCCCGTGCCGGGGCAGGCGGACGACGCGCACGTCGAGCGCAAACCACTTACCTCCGAACTGAGCCCCGATGCCGAGCTGGTGAGCAGCCTTGAGCAGCTCCGCCTCAAGGGCGGTGTCGCGGAAAGCACGACCGTGCTCGTTGCCCGTAGTGGGTAACGCGTCGTAGTAATGGGTCGAAGCGAGCTTAACCGCCTTCATCGTGGCCTCGGCCGAAGTACCACCAATGACGAACGCAAGGTGGTAAGGCGGGCAGGCCGCGGTGCCGAGCGACTGCATCTTCTCGGTGAGGAACTTAACGAGGGACTTCGGATTGAGGACTGCCTTGGTCTCTTGATAGAGGTAACACTTGTTGGCCGAGCCGCCGCCCTTGGCGACAAAGAGGAATTCGAATTTTTCGCCACTCGTAGCGCTCACATCGATTTGCGCAGGCAGGTTTGTGCCCGTGTTCTTCTCCGTATAGAGATCAACGGGCGCTAGCTGCGAGTAGCGCAGACTGTTTTGCGCGTAAGCTTGATAAACGCCAAATGAGAGAGCCTCAGCATCATCACCACCGGTCCAAACTTGCTGGCCTTTCTTAGCTGTGATTTGAGCCGTGCCCGTATCCTGGCAAAACGGTAACACACCCTTCGCCGCGACCTCGGCATTACGGAGCATCGCAAGCGCGACCGCACGGTCGTTATCACTCGCCTCTTTGTCCGCAAGAATTGCGGCCACCTGCTCAAGGTGCTCTGTGCGAAGATAGAAGTTGATATCGTGAAATGCTTGGTTCGCGAGCAACGTGAGCGCAGCTGGCTCAACCTTAAGCATGGGCTTGCCCTCAAAAGACTTCACGGAGACATGTTCGCGTGTGAGCAAGCGATACTTGGTCGTATCAGGTCCTAAAGGAAAAGGTTCTTGGTATTGAAAGGTCTGCGTCACGGCAGAGGTAATCTAACGGAAAGCCCGGCACGGAGCAAGGCGGAGCAACGAAAGCTCTAGGCACAAAAAAACCCCGCGTTTCCGCGGGGTCGTCTTGTTACAGGTAATCCGAAGATTACTTGTTCACTGCCTTCTTGAGGGCAGCGCCGGCCTTGAACTTCACGCCCTTGGAAGCCTTGATCTTAATCTTGGCGCCAGTTGCAGGGTTGATGCCGTCGCGAGCAGCGCGCTTGGAAACAGTGAAGTTACCGAAGCCAATGATTTGGACGCCGCCGTTTTTGATGATGCCTTTTTCGAGGGCAGCAACGACTGCGTCAACAGCGCGTTCAGCGCCGGCTTTGGTGGTTTCTTCGCCGAGGGTCTTTTGGACTTCGGCAATCAGATCAGCTTTATTCATGTGTATTGTATGGGTTGGGGGGTGATGTTTGGGATACCAGCGTTAGCCAGTAAAAAAGATAAACTGTCTCCAAACCCGCTGGTCAACAGGGAAAGAGAGGCTTTGCGTAAAAAAGATTTTTTGAGAGCGCACCGACAAGCAACCGGCGCGGGCCTTCTTAAACGAATAATCGAACAACGTGGAGAATGCCATTGGTCAACAATGCCGCAGCAACATCGTCGGCAACAATCCCGATGCCAAATGGCAACTTTTCGAGCCGGCGAATGCCGAACGGCTTGGTGATATCCAGGAGACGAAAGAGCAGGAAATAGGCGAGGATCCAGGACCATTCGACGTGTTGCAAACCCGCTAATGCCAAGGGCATACACGCAAATTCGTCTAAGATAACTTCCGAGGGGTCTTTGCGGCCGATAAGCTCGGCGGCAGCCCCACAGAAGCAGACGGCGGCAAGGATAACCAAAAGATCAAAGGACACTTCGTGGTAACCCGCACGTCCCGAGGTTAAAGGGTGTACGACATAAACCCACCAAAGGACGCCTAGAGCGGACCCCCAAGTCCCTGGGGCGGGCAGCCGTCCAAAAGGACCCAGGGTGGCAATACCTATAATCATGCGACGCCCGGAAGATGGCGACGGTGCCGAAAGAGGTAGACCGCGCCTGACCAGACGGTGATCGCTACCGAGGCCCAGAAGAGCGCCATAATAATAACTTCCCAATGACCATGCCACTCAGCGGACAAATTCCAATGCGTCTCGTAGGCGCGTAATCCAATCAAATGACCAATAGCTAGAATCTGGAGGAAGGTTTTAAGTTTTCCCCAACCCTCAGCCTCAAGCACTTGCCCCTTGGCTGCGGCAACTAAACGCAAACCGGTAATGAGAAATTCCCGGCAAAGAATTAAAAAGATTCCCGCAGCAACAAACATTCGGCTTTCGATAGACGCCGCTTTGACGGAATGATCTAAAGCGGACATTGTGGAAACTGGCAGACAGTCGAGTGCCAGCAAGGCTACCAACAAACCGAGGATGAAAATCTTATCGACCAGCGCGTCTAGTAAACGACCAAAGTCGGAAACTGCGCCGACTTTGCGTGCCACCCAGCCGTCCAACAAGTCTGTGACAGCTGCCGCAATGAAAAGGGCTAAGGCTGCAGAAGCCCAAGGCCCCGCCCAGTAAGTCCATAAAGCAATCAAACCGACCGCAGGAAGTCGGGCAATGGTTAGAATATTGGGAAGATGACGCAAAAGGCTCATGCGGGCTTGCGGCAAGGATGCCTTGGAGTGAGTATAGCGGGCAACGCTAAACGATGTCCGTCAATCGCCGTATCGCCGTCTACCCCGGAACCTTTGATCCCATTACCTTGGGACACATCGATGTGCTTCGCCGAGCTGGACATATCTTTGATCACGTTATGGTTGCGGTTGCGCCAAGCGACTCCAAGTCGCCTTGGTTTTCGCTCGATGAACGATTGGCAATGGCACGCGAGGCTTGCAGCGAGCTGCCTAATGTTTCCGTCGAAACGCTCAGTGGACTCACCGCAGAGTTTGCGCGTTCGCGGGGTGCAGCCGTCATCATCCGTGGCCTGCGCAAGTTCAGCGACTTCGAATTCGAGTTCGACTTGGCCCATGCCAACCGACTGCTAGCTCCGGAAATCGAAACCGTCGTGCTCATGCCTAGCAAAGAACAGTTTGTGACCTCTTCGTCTTTCGTGAAGGACATCGCCCGTCACCGTATTGCCGCGGCGGCTGATTTCGTCCCCCCCTGCGTGATGCCCCGCCTTAAGGCAAAGATGGCCACGCTTTCAAAGTAAGCCTGTTACCTACACCTTCGAGCCCTTCTCGGTCTTACCTACTTTAGTAGTTTGACCCGAACCCCGGGGTCGCTTTCTTCCGACCTTCCCCCCGAGCCAACTTGGCAAGGGAGCCTACCGTACCCAAAGCCGTGAATATCAAAATCGAAGAATCCACCCCCACCCGCCGCACCATCACGGTGACGGTGCCTGCCGCCGACGTCGCTGCCAGCGAAACAGCTGTTCTAAAACAGTTTGCCAAAGAAGCTCGGCTTCCTGGC
This sequence comes from uncultured Opitutia bacterium, assembly GCA_903957465.1. Taxonomy (GTDB): domain Bacteria; phylum Verrucomicrobiota; class Verrucomicrobiia; order Opitutales; family UBA953; genus UBA8828. The sequence continues at coordinate 2,811 of CAJBPJ010000058.1, read as the reverse complement.
TTCCGGCCCGGCAAAGCTCCAGAGGCCATGGTTCGCTCCCGGTATGCTGCGGATATTACGAAAGAAACTCGCCAGCGCATCCTCAGCGAAGGCTACGACAAGGTACGCGCAGACGAACGCGTGAAAGTTTACTCCTTGGTTTCAGCTAACCAAGATGACGCCGCTGAAGGCAAAGACGCTGTACTCCATTTCGAGGTCGACGTTCTCCCTGAGTTCGCCACCCCGAAATGGCGCACCATAAAGGTAGAGGCCAAAACAGATCCCGTCACAGATGCTGACGTCCAAACGCAGGTCGATCAAATCCGCGCCCAGCGTGCGACCTTCGAAAAAACAGAGTCGGCCGCAGCGAAAGCCGATTACGTTCGCCTAAGTTACAGCGGCACCATCAACGGAAAACCTTTAACGGAAACTGCCCCTGAGGCAGGTCTCCTTGCCCAAGCAGAATCAACTTGGGAAGAAGCGGGTGCCGAAAGCGACCTCGCCCTTATTCCAAGCATCGCCAAGGCCTTGGTTGGCATGAAGGCCGGCGACGCTCGCACCATCGAACACAGCTTCCCTGCCGACCACACTCAAGAAGCGCTTCGCGGAAAACAGGCGAGTTACGCTGTAACTGTCACCGAAGTTCGTACACGCAAACTTCCAGAGCTCGATGACGCATTCATCCAATCCGTTGGCGCAAAAGATAAAGCCGACCTGCTCGACCAAGTTCGCAAGGGCCTCGAAGGCCAACGCCGTCAACAGGCCGAGGGCAAACGTCGCGAAGAAGCTCTCGACTTACTTCTAAAGGGAGTCGAGTTCCCTCTTCCAGAGTCTGCAGTCGAACGTGAAACGTATGACCTCTTTATGGAATACGCGAACTTGCGTGTACGCGGCGGCGCGACACCTGAGTCGCTCGAAAAAGACCGCGACCAGATTATGGCCGACTCTCGCAAGGCTGCAGCGACACGCGTCCGTACCCAAATTGTCCTCGCACAAATTGCCCGCGAAGAAAAATTAGCAGTCACCCAAGAGGAACTTGGCCAAGCGGTAGTACGTGCTGCTTACGCCACCCGCACAGCCCCTGAGAAAATTGCTAAAGACCGTGACCAATTGATTCTCATCCAGCGCGACACCTTGCTCAATAAGGCCTTGGACCTCATCCTTGCTGACGGAACCCCTGCAGTCCAGCCAGCCGAGAAGCAAGGGTGACACACCCGTCAGATTCACTTAACCTAAACACCATGAGCTATATTATCCCGAACGTTGTTGAACGAGATGCCCGTGGAGAGCGGTCTTGGGATATCTACAGCCGTCTTCTCAAAGACCGCATCGTTTTCCTCGGCGCACCGATTTACGACGAAGTCGCTAATGCCGTGATTGCCCAAATGCTCTTCCTGCAAATGGAAGATCCTAAAAAGCCCATCTCGCTTTACATCAACTCACCCGGCGGATCGGTCACTGCGGGCATGGCGATTTACGACACCATGAACTTCATTCCCTGCGAAGTTCACACCTACTGCCTCGGAAGTGCCGCCAGTATGGCAACCGTCTTACTCGCCGCAGGCGCTAAGGGTAAGCGCTTCGCCCTGCCCAACTCACGCGTGATGATCCACCAGCCATCCGGCGGTGCAGGCGGACAGACATCCGACATCTCCATCGCAGCCAAAGAGATTCTCCGCTGGCGTGACATTTTAAACACCACCTTGGCGCGCCATAGCGGCAAGACGGCCGAGCAAGTGCAGAAAGATTCTGACCGCGACTATTACCTGACAGCCGACGAAGCGAAAGCTTACGGGCTCGTCGACGTCGTGGTGCCTCCTCGCCCGGAGAAGGCTTAAAAATGGCCGATCGTGCCGAGGCATGTTCCTTCTGCGGAAAGCCAGCATCCGTTGTTGGAAAACTGATTGCAGGCCCAGGTGGCGTCGGCATTTGCGACGCATGCGTGGCAACCTGCGACCAACTTCTTGAACGTGAACGCGGGAAGCCACGGACATCGTCTTCCACTGGCCCTTCAGGTCCAGCCGTCCAAGAGACTGCGAAGCCTGAGCCGTTGCCACCCGTCAAAATTATTACGCCAGAGGCACTGCGTAAAGAACTCGACTTGCATGTCATCGGTCAGTCCCACGCCAAAAAAGTTCTCTCTGTAGCTGTTCATAACCACTACAAGCGCCTCAATGATCGTCTGGGTGCAGGGCTAAAACTAGAAAAAGACTTAGCCGGCGTTGAGCTCGACAAAAGCAACGTACTGCTGATTGGGCCAACCGGTTGCGGAAAAACACTCTTAGCACGCACACTCGCCCGCGCACTCGATGTGCCCTTCGCAATTGCCGACGCGACCACCTTAACGGAGGCGGGCTATGTCGGCGAAGATGTGGAGAATATCATTCTTCGTCTCCTCCAGTCGTGCGATATGAACGTGGCGAAAGCGGAGCGCGGTATCGTCTTTATTGATGAAATTGATAAAGTCGGCCGAAAGTCAGACTCGCCTTCGCTCACGCGGGATGTCTCTGGCGAAGGCGTTCAACAGGCTTTACTCAAAATACTCGAAGGTACGATTTGCAATGTACCACCTGCCGGAGGTCGCAAACACCCCGACCAGGCATGCATCCGCGTCGACACCTCAGATATCCTGTTCATTTGCGGCGGAGCCTTTGTTGGACTTGATAAAATCGTGTCAAGGAGAGCACGCCATAAAGTGCTCGGCTTTGATAACACTTCGGATGGCGAACCCATGACAGCCGATGCCGTGATGTCCGAGTTGCAACCCGAAGACATTTTCTCTTTCGGCATGATTCCTGAATTTGTCGGACGCTTGCCGGTTATTTCCGTACT
>CAJBPJ010000057.1 GCA_903957465.1 uncultured Opitutia bacterium | reverse complement strand
TGGATTAAACAGTAGTCCGTCTAAGCGAAGTTTCGCTGTCTTCGGGTTCTCTGCATCAGGGACGAATTCGAGGAGCTCGGTGCGGCCGACAATTTCGTCGATCGAGCGCTTACCAAGTTTCGCCAGAATCACGCGCACGTCCTCAGCAACCGCATTGAAGAAGTGAATGACGTTCTCGGGCTTGCCGCGGAACTTCGCACGGAGATCGTCGCGCTGGGTAGCTACGCCCACAGGACAGGTGTTCAGGTGACAGACCCGGAACATTGCACAGCCCGCAGCAATGAGTGCGGCTGTACCAAAATTAAATTCTTCGGCACCGAGAATTGCGGCGATGACGATGTCGCGGCCAGTCTTCATGCCACCATCTGTACGGAGGGTGACGCGACTACGAAGGTCGTTCATCATCAGAACTTGGTGGGCCTCGGCGATGCCGATTTCCCAAGCCGAACCTGCATTCTTAACCGATGAAAGTGGCGAAGCGCCCGTGCCGCCTTCGTGGCCAGATATAAGGATGACGTCGGCGTAGGCCTTAGCCACGCCCGCGGCGACGGTACCAACGCCCGAGCACGAGACGAGCTTCACGCAAATCTTGGCGCGAGGATTCACGCACTTCAGGTCGAAGATAAGCTGCGCCAAGTCTTCAATCGAGTAGATGTCGTGGTGTGGCGGAGGGGAAATGAGGGTTACGCCAGGAACGGAATAACGCAGGGTCGCAATCAGTGGCGAAACCTTGTGACCAGGAAGTTGGCCGCCTTCGCCAGGCTTAGCGCCTTGGGCGATCTTGATTTCAATTTCTTTTGCCGATGCAAGGTACTCAGCCGTCACACCAAAGCGACCCGAGGCTACCTGCTTGATTGCAGAGTTGGCATTGTCGCCATTGTCGAGGGGACGGAAGCGACGGGGATCTTCTCCGCCTTCACCGGAATTGGATTTTCCGCCGATACGATTCATCGCGATAGCGAGACACTCGTGAGCTTCGGGCGAAATCGCGCCGAGCGACATGCCGGCAGTCGTAAAGCGCTGGCGGATTTCTTTAGCAGACTCGACTTGATCGAGCGCGATGGCTTCTTTCGCAAAGCGGATGCGCAAGAGATCCTTAATGGTGACAGGGGCGTGTTCTTCGGAAGCAGTCTTCCAGTCAGCCCAGCCAGCAGCATCGCCACCAGATTTCAGGAACTTGCCCATGCCAGCGACGACCTTGGGGCTCCAGCCGTGGACTTCGCCATCGCCCTTCTTATTGACGAGGTACCAACCTTCGTTGGAGAGCTCCGCGCCACCGGCTGTTGGCCAGGCGCGGGCATGGCGGCGTAAAGTTTCGCCCGCAATATCTTCGTAGCCCACGCCACCAATCGGCGAAGGTGTACCCGAGAAACAATCGTCGACGACCTTGTCACCCACGCCGAGCGCTTCAAAGACCTGTGCGCCTTGGTAAGAAAGCAGCGTCGAGATACCCATCTTCGACATAATCTTGAGCAATCCCTTACCCGCAGCCTTGCGGTAATTTTCGCAAGCTTTGGCGAGGTCGACTTTAGGATCGAGTTTTCCGCCTGCGTGCAGGTCGCGAAGAATTTCGTAAGCAAGCCAAGGGTATACAGCGGTCGCGCCATAACCAATCAGGCAAGCGAGTTGGTGGACGTCGCGGGCTTCGCCGGTTTCGGCAACAATGCCACAGCGAAGACGTAGACCAGCGCGCACGAGCGCCTGATGCACAGCGCCCACGGCGAGCAACATGGGCATCGCGGCACGGTTCGCATTCGCCGAACGGTCAGAGATAACGACGACGCGGGCGCCTTGATCGCGCACAGCTTTGACGGCGACTTCTGCAATCGCACGCAAAGCGGGCTCGAGACTTGTCGGCCCCGCATTGACAGGGAAGGTGGCGTCGAGCTGAACGAGCTTGTCTGTAAAGTGCGCTGGGATCTCTTCGAATTCGTGCGGCAAGAGCACCGGTGTGTCGACCTGAAGGAAGGTGCGCTTATCTTGTAGCGTTTCGTAGATGCCAATTTGGCCGCCGATATAATTTGTGAGCGACATCACCAACGACTCGCGAATCGGGTCGATGGGCGGATTGGTAACCTGGGCAAACAGTTGCTTGAAATAACTGTAGAGGAGGCGCGGACGGCGAGAGAGCGCGGCCAGCGGGGTGTCATCGCCCATGGAGCCGAGCGCTTCCATCGCCGTATTGGCCATCGGTGATAGAATTAAATCACGCTCTTCAAGGTCGGCACCGAAAGCAATTTGGTGGGCGACGCTATCCGCTACAGGTGCAGGCACGCGCGCCTTAGACTTAGCCAGTGTGTGCAAGTCGCGAACGGCTTCACCGAGGAAGCTTCCATAGTCGCGGCGCTCCGCGAGGACTTGTTTGCAGTCAGCGTCGTCAAGGAACGTGCCGTTATTGAGATCGAGGGCAATCATGCGACCTGGACCCAAGCGGCCAGCTTTGACGAGTGGTGAACCCCAAGGCGCAATCAATCCGGCCTCGGAGGCTCCGATCACGGTGCCGTCGGCATAAACTTTATAACGCAGCGGACGAAGGCCATTACGGTCGAGCGATGCACCAAGGTAACGTCCGTCAGTGAAAATAATCGCAGCAGGTCCATCCCATGGCTCCATCACCAAGGATTGGTAGTGGTAGAAATTACGGACTTTTTCAGGAAGCGAGCTGTCGCTCTCCCAAGCCACTGGCATCATCATGGAGGCGGCGACGATGCCACTGCGTTTCGCAGGCGGGAGGTCAGCAACCAGCAATTGGAAGGCATTGTCGAAACTCGCTGAGTCCGACATGTCAGGCTGGATGATTGGGCGCAGGTCCTTGTAGCGCTCGGCCCACTTTCCAGAGATATCCGAAAACTCGCGGGCCCGCATGAAGTTGCGGTTACCACGGATCGTATTGATTTCGCCGTTGTGGGCGATGCAGCGGAAAGGATGTGCTTTCGTCCAGTCGGGCAACGTATTGGTTGCGAACCGTTGATGGAAAATTGCGAAGGCCGTCGTGAATTCTGGATCTTTTAAGTCAGTGAAGAATTTCCGAACTTGGGGTGCGTTGAAGAGGCCTTTGTAGGTGACGGTACGGCTCGAGAAGGAACAGATATAGAAACCTTCGAGTTTAGCTTCAGAGGCCCGACGCTCAGAAACTTTCGTTGCTAAGAAACAGCGGCGTTCAAATTCGTCTTCAGAAATAACGGAGTCGGCGTCGGCTTTGCAGGCGACGATGGCTTGCCAGATATCGGGGCGCGTCAGCTCAGCCTTTTTGCCGAGGCAACCGGGCTCGACAGGGACTTGGCGCCAAGCAACCAGCACGAGGCCTTCGCTGTGGACGGCTTCTTCGAGAATTTTTTTGGCGTGGGATTGCTGGTACTCGTCGCGTGGCAAGAAGAGCATCGCGAGGGCGAGGTCTTTGTCTTTCGGGACGATTTTTCCTTTGGCCTTAAGGTGTCGACGCAGGAGAGCGTAGGGAATTTGCGTGAGCAGTCCGGCACCGTCGCCGGTCACGGCATCGGCATCAATAGCGCCACGGTGAGCAAGATTACGAAGACCTTCCATGGCCCGATCAATGACGGCATGGGTCTTCTCACCGCGCAGGTTGGCGATGAAGCCGACGCCACAGGCATCGCGCTCCATGTCTTTCTGCCAGAGAGGCGAAGGGTTACGGAAAGTAATAGGCTGCGTCATGGTCGGGAGCGTGCGCGTTGCGGCCGGAAAGAGCCGTCCGGGGGATAAGATTTGAGGGTGGTTGCCCCCCTTGCAAGCGCGTATGCCCCTAGGCGGTTCTGGCTTTTTGCATTTGCCACCCTACCCCAGCCCGCATCCCCTACTATAGCATGAACTCCGACATTGGCCTTATTGGCCTGGCCGTGATGGGCCAGAACCTCGCCCTCAATATCGCAGACCACGGCTTTGCCATTACCGTTTATAACCGTACAACGGCGAAGACGGATGAATTTATCGCCGCCAACCGCAATACCCCGGGGAAATTAACTGGCTCCAAGACAGTAGCCGAGTTTGCCGCTTCCCTCAAGCGGCCCCGCAAAGCGGTCATCCTCGTTAAGGCTGGTAGCCCGACCGATGCGGTCATTGACGAGCTCGCAAAGGTTTTTGAACCCGGCGACATCATCATCGACGGCGGTAATGCACTCTGGACAGATACCATCCGTCGCGAAAAAGCCCTGAAGGCAAAAGGCCTTCGCTTTATTGGTTCAGGAGTTTCTGGCGGCGAAGAAGGCGCCCGCTTCGGTCCATCCCTCATGCCCGGTGGCGATCCCGCTGCCTGGGCAGAGCTCAAACCCATTTGGGAAGCGGTCGCCTCGAAGGTCGACGCAACAACCGGCGTTGAACGCACCGGTGCAAAACCCGGTAAACCCATTCAAGGCGGCGTGCCCTGTGTCGCCTACATCGGGCCAGATGGCGCAGGCCACTACGTGAAGATGGTGCACAACGGCATTGAGTACGGCGATATGCAGATGATTTGTGAAGCGTACGACTTAATGCGCGGCTTGCTCGGAATGACGCCGGATGAAGTCGGTGCAGTCTTTGAAGAATGGAACCGCGGCGAACTGAATTCTTTCTTAATCGAAATCACGGCTAAAGTCCTGCGCCAGAAAGATCCCGAGACCGGTGCACCCTTGGTCGACGTCATCCTCGACACCGCTGGACAAAAAGGTACCGGCAAGTGGACGAGTGCGAATGCCCTCGATATGGGTGTGGCCGCTCCAACCATCGCCGAAGCCGTCTTTGCTCGCTGCTTATCAGCGATTAAAGATGAGCGCGTCGCTGCTGCTAAATCCTTACGCGGCCCCAAGCCACGCATCACGGGTAAAGTCGATCGCGCGAAGGTCGTCGCACAAATCCATGACGCTCTCTACTCAGCCAAGATTTGTTCCTATGCCCAAGGATTCCAACTGATGCGCGAGGCGCAGAAGGAATATAACTGGAAATTAAACTTCGGCGAAATCGCCCAAATCTGGCGGGGCGGTTGCATCATTCGAGCTAGCTTCCTCCAAAAAATTACGGAGGCGTTTGGTAAGAAGCCACGCCTCGCGAACCTCATGCTCGATCCGTACTTTAAGAAGACGATGCGCAAGGCTCAGAAGAATTGGCGCAAGGTCATCGGTCTTGCGGTGAAGCATGGCATCCCAGTACCAACGCTCGGATCGGCCCTAGCCTACTTCGATTCTTACCGTACAGAGCGCCTGCCGCAAAATCTTCTCCAAGG
>CAJBPJ010000056.1 GCA_903957465.1 uncultured Opitutia bacterium | reverse complement strand
TTTCAGCGAGCTCCTGGGGAATCGAAGATGCGGGCATGATTTGGATAGGCTGGAGTGGTGATGCCGGTACCGACCACGCCCAGGTCGAAGCCGCTATCCAAGGAGTAATTGATGACTTTTTACGCGAAGGTGTGACCGAAGAGGCTTTAGCTAAAGTGCGACGCCAGTCTGTCGTCGGCATGGTTAACGCCATTAAATCCGTCCATGGGGTTGCTTCGCGGGCAGGCTATGCCTTGGCCATCGCACGTGACGAAAGCCAAGCCCTAGCCAATGCGCAGAAATTGGCCGCACTGAAGGCGGAAGATTTAACCCAAACTGCCCGCGCGGTTTTACGTCCCACCATGCGCACATCCGTGGCCATGCTTCCCAAGGCAAAGAAAGAAGAAGCGACTCCCGTTGTTAAAGCCGTGGAAGCGCCTGTTGCTTTTGAAGTGCGCACTTTGCCGAATGGTATCCGCATTGTTCTGCAGCAAGATCGCTCAATTCCTAAAGTCGGCGTCGGAATTTTTATGGCGGGTGGTGCTGCCTACGAAAACCCTGCACGCCGGGGTGAAACCAGTTTGCTGGCGACGATGCTAGCGCGTGATACTGCTAAACGCACCCAGGCATCCGTTGCTGAAACAGTGGATCGCTTGGGCATGACATTCCGTGAGCACGCTTCTCAGCTCAGCCTGGGTCTTTGGGGTGAAGCCTTGTCGGCTGATTTTGATACGGTGGCTGAGCTTGTCGCCGACGGTGTCTTCACGCCTAAAATTGATCCTGTGGTCGTTTTAACCGAACGCGCTGCATTGGCCGATGCTTGCCGGGAATCTTTGGATGAAGTTCTCGAGCTCGCGCGCCTGAAGTTGCTTAAAACATTTTTCGGCGATCACCCTTTGTCAGTACCTGCAAGCGGCTTAGTGGAGACGGTGGAAGCCATTCAGCCCGCCGATTTAGTCGCGCTGCACAGTCGATTGATTCGACCGACGAATCTCGTCGTCGGCATTTGCGGAGATTTCGACCGCAAGGCAATTGAGTCCTTTATCGAGAAACGCTTAGCGGCGATTCCATCTTCGCCCTTCGACGCCCAAGTTCTCCCTCAGCCGATTGCGAAGCCCACCACAACCCATACCGAGCAGGTTGATCGCGAACAAGCGGTGGTCCTCCTGGGTTACCCACATTGCGGCTTCGGCTCCGAACGTATTGCCGCTGCCAACCTGGCTGAAGAATTGTTGAGCGGTATGGCCAGCGGTCTTTTCCACCGTATCCGCGAAGAGAAGGGCCTCGCATACTTTGTCGGGGCTAGCCGCGTCGAGAGTCGCGACCACGGACTATTTTACCTGTATGCAGGGACGCATGCCGGTGCTGCTGAAACCGTTGCCGCAGAAATGCGTGCTGAACTTGAGCGATTGGCTGCAGGTAAATTTAACGACGGCGAAATCGCTATGGCTAAATTGCGCCTCCGTGTTGCCCGTCGACAAGGCCGTCAGGCTGCTTCCGCACGCATGCAAGGTGCCATGTTGCGTGAAGTCGCAGGGTTAGGCGCAAACTACGACGAAGTTTGGGAAGCGAGACTCAACGCCACGGGCGACAATGATGTCGCCGCCTTTGTCCGCGATTACTTGCAGCCTAAATTCGAACAGTCGGTTACGCTTTTACCAAAGGCGTAGTTTCTTCAAGGGCTTTGCTTGCACGAACAGCAGACCAGACGCCAAAGGGGACGAGCAACAGCGTGAGCAGGAAGTAATTGGCGTAACCGAATGTATCGGCCAACCACCCCGCCCAGATTCCAGGCAAATAAACTGCGCCAATACCAATGGTGGAGAGTGTGGCGTAACGAACGGCTGCATCGGGACCTGCAGCTAAACGCATCATGGCTAATATGAGCGCGCAGACGCCTGCGCCATAGGCTACATGTTCGATGAAGAACAAGGTACCAATCACAACTTGAGTCTGGGCCGTGTGCGTCGCCAACCAAGCAATGCCGATGATCGGGATGTGCATGCAGATTCCCATGGGAACGAGTGAACGGGTGAGTCCACGCCGTGAGATGATGGCAGACCCGATAATCCCACCGACGGCGAGTCCACCGATCGCCGTTATAATTCTGAGTGTCGCGTAGTCTTGATTGTTTAAACCGAGTCCACCTGTCTGCGTTGGAGCGACTGCAAAAAGTGTCAGGATTTTCCCGAGGTGAATCTCACTCGTGCGGTAAAACAAAATAAGGAGGAGGACCGCAGGGAAACGTGGGTCGCGGAATAACTTTTGTAGCGTCTCAACAAAGGGCTTGGGTGCGAGTGTGTCTTCGGCGGCTTCACGCCCGAGTGCATACGAGCACGCCATCAGCGAGGCGGCACCGAGAAGCGTCGCCACGAGTAGTGCATCTGCCCAGGCGTGCTGCGGGGTGTTACCGGATTTTGCTGACCAGCCCGCAATCCAGATGAGCCCGGGGCCTGCAAAGACAGCCCCTGTTTTTGACGCCGCTGTGAGCAGTCCCGCAAGTCGGCTGCGCTCGTTGTCATGGAGTGAAGCGACGTAATAACCGTCGAGGGCAATGTCATGTCCCGCCGACAGAAACGAAAGGGCAACTAAAAGACCGATTAAGGCGTAGGGCTGTTCGAAGGATTGTGGGGCAACCAAGGTGAGTAGACCCAGAGACGCGACGATGAGTGCTTGAGTGGTGTTTACGATTCGGCGCGGGCTGCCTAGACGTACGATGATCGGTGCCCAGATGATTTTAATGCCGACGAGGATGCCGAGGAAGCCCGTTAGCTGTGTAATCCGTGTATCCGTAATGGCAGCGTTCTTCAGTGCAACGGGTAGAGCCTCATCACGCAGCGCAGCGGGGAGTGCCTGGAAGAAAAACCCTGCAGCCACCCAGAGCCAAGCTAACCTCGGCTTTAGGTCGGTCATTCTTTGGTCCCGAGATGGTTCGTGCCGAAGAAGTCAACGGAGCGGAATAAACCGTCGAAGAATTTCGCGACGGTAATATTCATACCAATCAGTTCTTCATCCGAAAGCTCTAGGCGTTCGCCGGGTTTGAAACTCCGCGAGGTATCCACGAGCTTGGGGGTAGTCTTACCATTTTCTTCGACATCTTTAACTGCTTTGAATTCGAGCACCAGGGTGCCATCAGGGCTGATATCATCATTGGTGACTTGCCCATGGTTGTTCACGAGTACGCGCAATGCTGAGGCGAGGCTGAACAGGGAGTCTTCAAGTTCGCAGACGATGTTGAAATCGCGTTCGAGGATCGAAAACTTCTCTTGGATGTTAGCTTTGGCGAAGGCAATTTGACGATCGGAGATGCGTTGATCCGAAGCGGCGTCGCCTTGCATATTCTTGCCGCGCTCTTTGATGAAGGTGCAAAGCAAGTGACAGTGATTCATACACTCGACGGAAAGGACAATCAGATCGTTAACCGTTGACCGTTGTAAGAGCGCACGCGAATAGGCGCGCATCTTGTCATGTGGCAAGTGAGCAGGGGCGAGTGGCATCACGCGGGCCAGCGATGAATACAAATTATACGTGGTCGGGTCCTCGTTGCGGATCGACGCCAGCGTAAAGACGAGCATGTCGTATTGGCGCTGTAGACCTAACAGCATATTTTGGCTGATGGCCTGTAGGCTGATGGTGCCCTCGGCGGGCTGATTGGCGGGGCTATTCTCGCTCATAGCCGCCTATTTAGGCGGGAGATGCCTTGAAGGGGAAGCCGAGAAATCAGTCACCTTTGCCTGCTTTTCGTGCGCGTTTGCGGGCAAGGAAGCCTTTACCCTCTTCGGGCTTAGGTTTGCTGCTGTGGCTGAGCCACTGGAAGAGTAGGGCGGCGGAATCTCCCGCAGCCAAAGGGTAGTCGGCAACAGGGCCAGGGAAGCGGAACAAGTGTTCGACTTTGGGCTGGATGCTCGGCGAAACGCCATCGGGGGATAGCAAGATGAGGTTGTGGCGACCGGGAGCACGCACCGCAGTGGCTTCGTGGAGGCGACGGCCCATGCCACGAGCTAAACCAATAATCACCGTCGTCGACTCAATGAGTTTCAAGAGACCCGGAAGTGCTGGTGCACGGATCATGCGCACAGATTCTAAAGCGCCGCGTGATTCGTCCCAAAGGATAGGGTCGAAGGCTAACTTGTCGCTGGTTCCAGAAAGTAACAAACGTTTAGACCCAAAAGCAGCCATCGCACGTACGACCGCAGCGAGGTCCGAAGGGTCGGTGAAGTTATCGGCGACGACGACGGTGGCACCTTCGTCGCGCCACTCTACGAAATCAGAAATCTTAGCTAAGCCAATGACTGGACGGGCAGTGACCGCACACGCGGTGACAGCGGCGCCGGCTAGTTCTTCGACATCACGACTTCCGCATACTTCGGCAGGGAGTTGCTGTGACTTCATCCAGGTAGCAACTTCGCGGAGACCTTCGGAAGCTTCGCGGGTAGCGCGGAGTTCCCGTAAAGCCCGTGGGTGGTGCTTGAAGCAGGCTAAGATGGCCGGAAGTCCACAAAGGATAACCCGGTTAGGATTGGATTGGTCGAGGCTCACAAGATGCGTCCTTCGTCGAAATCGATCATGTCGGCGAAGGATATAAGATCAGTACGGTTTTCGACGCCCATTTTCCGTTTAGCGTCGGAGAGGGCTTCCCGGCCCATTTCACTCATGCCCTTTTGTACAAGTTCACGATTCCAAACATGCACCCGCATGTCTTTCGGAAAAATCGCCAGCAGTTTCGCGTCCAAGTCTTCCGTGCTGCTTGCTTCGCGTACACAGGCGATGACTTGTTCAGGGTCTACACCGAGGTGTAAGCACACGAAACGGTCAAAACCTTTGCAGAAATTCCGTTGGTAAGATTTTGGGAGTTCGCCTTTGAGGTGTTTTTGGATTTTAGCCAAAAAACGTGCGAGGTGAAGTAAGCCGGTTGCTCGGTGCGGCAGGTAGGACGACGGTAAGTCGTAACAGATTTCACCAGTAGCTTCGCTGAAGCCATTCGGTTTGGTCGGTTGCTCTGCACTCATTTGCTCGGGACGGTGACAGTCGTCGTAGGTTTGGCAATCACCCCTTGTTCCTTGCGTAGCCGTTCTTCGATCTGTTGAGCGATAAAGTCAGGGACTTTGACGTAACCGCCGAAGGCAGCTGTTAGTGTGTAGTTGGTCTCGGAGACGACTTTGACGGATGGCAAATGGAGCTTGATGTCGCTCTTTACTTCCAGCGTGCTGCCTTGGCTTTGCGTTTGGGAGAAGTTTGCCGTGAAAAGTAAGGTGACTTCACCCGATGTGCTCACTTCGAGGCGTTGTACATTCACAACCAAGTTTTGGATGGGTAGGTGTGCGACGCGTCCGGCTAAATTTCTGGCGAGTGATTCCTGCAGCGGTGCCGCCCAGCGCTCGAGGTCATGCACGGTCATTTGACCACGGTCGTAGGTTACTAATACTGGACGACGTAAGTCAGCGGGTAAGAATACTTTGGTATATACCGAGGATGCCTGCTCAGGCGGCTTGATTGACCACGTAGAGCCGAGATCACTTTCCCCAGGCGAAATGCAACCAGAGAGCAGGCCTAAACTCATCAGCCATAAGCATCTCATTTCGTTTCAAGCGCTTCAGTCTTACGCTTTCCTTTAAGTAAGGCTTCGGGGTGTCGGTCTAAATAATCAGCCAGCGATTTAACCGCTTGGGATGCTTCCGAGAAATCTGTGACAGCTTGATCGAGTTGGGTGCGACTCGCGCCGCCTTGTCGGGTGAGCTCTTGAAGGTGATCTGCGGCTAATCCCAGTTTAACTAAAGTTTTTCGCGCTTCAACGGATGTTGATTTCAGATCTTCCGCCAACGGGGCAATCTGTTCTCCAACTTTTTCGGAGACGCGATTAAACGTCGTCATCGCAATCGATAGGTCTTTGGTGGCTTGCGCGAGTGCGGGGTCGTCCGCGATACGGTTCACAGAGGTAATCAGGCCGTTCAAACGTTCGCTAATGCCTTTAAAGTCGATGGTGCTGATATTCTCGACCGTACGGGCGAAAGCTTGGCTAAAGGCCACGTGGTCGGAAAGAACGGTGGGGATTTGTGGGATAGCGTCGGGTTGCCGAATTTTTTGCGGACCCGCATCGACATAATCCAAATCGACATAAAGCACCCCTGTCACAAAAGACTGCAGCTTCAGTTTGGCGACGAGGCCTCCTTTAATCGCACTTTCCACACCTTCTTGGGTGCCGAGAATTTCACCGGCTCCGAGTTTGCGAGCCAAGCTGGGATCAAACTCGATGATGACGGGCACAGCCCGGTCTTCTTCGGATTGTTTACCTGCACGTAAGAGAATGGAGTTTACCTTACCGATGGTGACGCCGCGCAAGCGAACCGGTGATCCCGTGTCGAGGCCGCTGACGTCTTGATTGAAATAAGCGATGGCACTTGGACGATTACCTGAGAACCAGCCGCCGCCCAGGGCGATCAAGAACGCTATGAGGAGGGCAAGGCCTGCAATAAAGAACAGGCCGATA
>CAJBPJ010000055.1 GCA_903957465.1 uncultured Opitutia bacterium | reverse complement strand
GTCTTTAGTCTCTTCTCCTCCTCTCCCTCTCCCTCTCCCTCTCCCGCTTCTCCTCTTAATTCTTAACTTCTTAATTCTTAATTCAACCCCTCCCTGCCTTTAGTCCTTAGTCTTTAGTCTCTTCTCCTCCTCTCCCCCTTCCCATGAGCCCGCCTCCCGGCAAATATAAACCTTTCCGCACTGTCGTTCTCAAAGATCGACGCTGGCCCGACGCCGTCCTTGAGCGCGCACCCACTTGGTGCTCCGTCGACTTACGTGATGGCAATCAAGCCCTCGCTGTGCCGATGACAGTTCCAGAGAAGTTAGAGATGTTTGCCCTGCTCTGCCGACTTGGATTTAAAGAAATTGAAATTGGGTTTCCGTCTGCCTCTGACACTGAATTCGCTTTCACACGCGAACTCATTGAAAAGAAACTCATCCCAAAAGACGTCACCGTACAAATTCTCGTACAAGCACGCGAGCACCTCATCCGTCGTTCGTTTGAAGCACTTGAAGGCATTCACCAGGCTATCATTCACCTCTACACTCCCACCAATCCCGCACAGCGCGAAATTGTCTTGGGCATGGATAAAAACCAAGTCACCGACGTCGCCGTCAAAGCCACCGAACTAATTAAACAGCTCTGCCAAGATGCCCCCAAAACAGCCTGGCGAATGGAGTTTAGCCCAGAGACATTTGTACTCACAGAGCCCGAATACGCTGTCGAAATTTGCGAAGCCGTTGGCAAAGCCTGGGGTGCAACCAAAGACCGTCGGATTATCTTTAATCTACCGCTCACCGTTGAAGCCGGCACACCGAATACCCACGCCGACCAAATCGAGTGGTTCTGCCGTCAACTCAAAGATCGCAACGCTGCCATCATCTCGCTGCACACCCACAATGACCGGGGCACGGGTGTTGCGGCAACCGAGCTTGGCCTAATGGCAGGCGCCGACCGCGTTGAAGGCACGCTCTTTGGCAACGGGGAACGCACCGGTAACGTCGATATCATCACGGTTGCA
The DNA here is from genome assembly GCA_903957465.1 of uncultured Opitutia bacterium. Taxonomy (GTDB): domain Bacteria; phylum Verrucomicrobiota; class Verrucomicrobiia; order Opitutales; family UBA953; genus UBA8828. The sequence goes on along the minus strand of CAJBPJ010000055.1, from coordinate 3,945 downwards.
CTCAACCTTTACGCCCACGGCATTAATACGCATTTAGATTTTTCGAACTTACCCAAGATTCGTGAAGTCTACGAACGAGTAACCCGAATGACGGTGCACGAGCGCCACCCTTACGGCGGCGACCTCGTTTTCACTGCATTCTCCGGCTCCCACCAAGATGCCATCAAGAAAGGCATGGACCGTCGTAACAAAGTCGGCTCCGATGCCCCTTGGGATGTTCCCTACCTGACGATTGACCCCAAAGATATCGGCCGCACCTACGAAGCCATCATCCGCATCAATTCCCAAAGCGGTAAAGGCGGCGTGGCCTACATCCTTGATCGCGAATTCGGCTTTGATTTACCCAAGCTCATGCATCCCGAAGTCGGGAACCATGTCGGCGGAATTGCCGATCGCTTAGGCAAAGAACTTAGCCCTGCAGAAATTCACGCCGAGTTCCGCAAACAATTTGTCAATGTGATCAGCCCTCTGGCACTGCTCGAATTCCACGCAGAACACCTCGGCAAGGACACCGTTCGCGCCAAAGCTAAAGTAAGCTGGAAAGAGCGGACCATATCCATCGAAGGTGAAGGTAACGGTCCTATCAGCGCTTTTGTGCATGCCTTGGCGGCACGTGGCTGGGCGACCTTTACCCTACGTGACTACCGTGCCCACGCACTGAGCTCCGGAGAAGAATCATCCGCAGCGGCCTACGTGTCTATCCAGACCCCTAAGGGCACTACGGTGTGGGGTTGCGGGGTTGACCCGAATATCGAACTGGCAGGCCTCCACGCCCTCGTCAGTGCCGTCAATCGCTCGTTAAGCTAACGAAGCCATTCGCGCTACCTGCGAAAAAGTTTGACGTTCGCCCTTATATATTCAAATTATTGAATATATGAAACAAGCGCCTTTAGACCCAAAAGTCATTCAACGTTGTGGTAACGCCTTAAGAACACTGGCCCACCCTGAGCGTTTGCGCATTGTTGAACTGCTCGAATCAGGCCCGAAGACAGTTGGCGAAATTGTGGCATACTTACGTCGACCTCAGGCAACCATCAGCCAGCACTTAATGCGCCTACGCGTATTCGGCTTTGTGCATACCAAACGTGATGGACGCAGCATTTATTACGCCATTGGACATGCAGGCTGCCGAACAATTCTAAACTGCATTCGCACCCACTTTGCCCCGAAGTGAGACAGCTAATTCCTAAGAACCCAAAACCTTTACCTAAATCTTACCATGCATTCCCCAAAAATTCTGATCATCGGCGGTGTCGCAGGTGGCGCTTCGGCAGCCACACGTGCACGCCGGAGCAATGAACATGCCTCCATCGTCATGTTGGAAAAAGACGGCTTCGTCTCATTTGCTAACTGCGGACTCCCGTATCACTTGGGTGGTGTCATCCAAGATCGCGCCAAGCTCCTCGTCGCTAAGCCCGAACTTTTCCAGAAACGCTTCAACATCGATGTGCGTATTCGCCACGAAGCGATATCAATCAATCGTGAATCCAAGACTGTGCGCGTGCGCGACCATGCCCAAGGCCGTGACTACGACGAACCGTATGACCGTTTAATCCTCGCGCCGGGCGCCGCACCATTGATGCCCGACGTACCTGGAATACGCGCCCAAGGCGTGCATTCCTTACGCAACATCGAGGATATGGATAAAATCATGGGTGAACTTTCCCAAGCACGGCATGTTGCCGTGGTGGGTGGTGGATTTATTGGTCTCGAGGTTGCCGAACAGCTTCGCGAACGCGGGCTCGCAGTAACCTTGGTTGAACGCAGCCCGCAGGTACTGCCACCTCTTGACCCCGAAATGGCCGAGCCGCTCCGGCGTGAACTCCTGCGACATGGTATTACGCTCATTACTGAAACAGGCTTCACTGCGATCGCTGAGAAAAACGGTAAGGCCACTGGCGTCGTTCTCGCCAACGGAAAAACCGTCGACGCCGACATGGTAATCTTGGGATTGGGTGTGCGCCCATCGAATCGTCTCGCTGTAGAATCAGGCCTGACCATCGGGCCTACGGGTGGCATCTGCACCGATAGTCACATGCGCACCAATGACACATCGATTTACGCCGTTGGTGACGTCGCTGAATACGCACTTGGAACAACTGGGGGGCGTGGTCGTATCCCGCTCGCTGGCATCGCCAATCGCACCGGACGTCTTGCCGGAGAACACGCCGCCACCGGAAAGTCCACGGCTGCACCTTCCGCATGGGGCACTGCCATTATCAAGGTCTTCAGCCTCGCGGCAGGTATCACGGGTGAATCCCTTAAGGCTGCCCTCGCACGTGGCATGAAAGCACGGGCGATTCACATTACAGCTAATCACCATGCAGGGTACTATCCAGGGGCACACCCCATAACGTTTAAATTGGTCTACGAAGCAGGCACTGGACGTATCTTAGGCGCTCAGGCTGTTGGCGTTGCAGGTGTCGATAAACGTCTGGATGTCATCGCATCCCTGCTTCACTTCCGTGGCACCGTCCATGACCTTGCGCAATTCGATTTAGCCTACGCCCCACCCTTTGGCTCAGCCAAAGACCCCGTGCACATGGCCGCCTTTGCTGCCATCAATGATCTCGAAGGCTTGGCACCCCTCGTACAACCCGACAGCGATTTATCGAGCTACCAAGTTGTTGATTTACGCGAAGACGATGAACGTGCCGAACTACCACTCAGCGGTGTTACCGGCGAAAAGCATATTACGCTGAATGCGTTACGTGGACGTTTAAACGAACTCGATAAAGCAAAACCAACCGTCGTTCTTTGTCACAGTGGCCTGCGCGCTCACGTCGCCACGCGCTTACTCAAGGAGAACGGCTTCAATGTCTTCAACCTCTCGGGTGCTGCCTACATACGTGACATGGCACTACACCGCCCTAAAACTCCTGTGACACCCCAAGGTGCGAGTTGCGGTCCGACCAAAGCCTGTGGAGCGGCAGGTACGGTAACGGTAGATTCGCACGATGAATTTCAACCAGCCAACGTATTGGAGGCCGCACGCGGTGGCGCACTCCTGCTCGACGTTCGCTCACCTGCAGAATTCCGCTCGGGACGCGTCCAAGGCGCCGTCAATCTGCCCCTCGAAAACGTTAACGCGGAAAGTGTACGCGCGGAAATGACTGAACGTGAAAATACTAGCGTACTCTTGCTGTGCGCTTCAGGGGGACGTGCCAAGGTAGCCGCACAAAAATTAAAGGCATCCGGTATACGTACCTTTGTCATCCAAGGCGGCACCCGTGCATGCCAACAAGCAGGACTTCCCATGGAAGGCGACGCCCGCTCTGTCATGTCAGTGGAACGACAAGTTCGTATCGCTGCAGGACTGATGGTCTTCGCGGGTGTCGCTCTGGGCACCTTCTACCACCCAGGCTTCTACGGATTAAGCGGCTTTATCGGCGCAGGCCTCATGTTCGCAGGCATCACTGACTGGTGCGGGATGGGCTTGCTCCTCGCACGCGCTCCCTGGAACCGCTAAGCAAACCCCTATAACAAAAAAGGCCAGCGGATCACTCCGCTGGCCTTTTTTCATGTCGGCAACTTAGCCGCAACCGCAACCACCCGACTTCTTGTCGGACGATTCAACCGAGCAGCAGGACGAGCTCGACTCTTTCGAGCAGCAAGAACCGCAACCGGAACCTTCTTTATTGCAGCAACCACAACCTGAGAGACAGCAAAGCAGGCGGTGTGACATCGTGAGGAAGAGCGTGGCTACGATGGCGAAGCCAACAACTGGATCGAGCAGGCTAGCCCAACCGAAGAAGGCCACGTGGAACGCAGCAATATTGAATGTGACCGCGCCGATAAGCACGATACCCAGACGACGAGTGCAAGAAACGAGCAGCGCGAGACCACCGAGAACAGATCGGAAGAGCGTCGTGTAGGGAAAGAGTGTCTTCGCCTGTGTAGATCTCGGTGGTCGCCGTATCATTAAAAAATATTTTTTGGTGGGGG
>CAJBPJ010000054.1 GCA_903957465.1 uncultured Opitutia bacterium | reverse complement strand
ATCGGCGCTAATAAAAATGAAGGCGGCCGCCTTGGGGACTTTTCTTCTAAGTCGTTGAGTAGCAGTTTTTTAGATGCTGGAATTGATTTGCAAAGGTTGAAGACTGGTACCCCACCCCGCATCCTCGGCTCGACGATTGATTTTTCTAAATGCGAAGAGCAGCCCGGCGATAAATCCCCCACCCTGTTTGCCTTCCACGATACCCGCCAAACCGCCGACCTGTTCCACGTGGAACAAGATGGCGAGCGCTTGCCGGGCTGGGCGCCTGGAAGCAATCAGGTCTCTTGTTGGATGACGGAAGCAACGCATGAGACCGGACGCATTGTCGCGGACAACCTGCACCTATCCCCCCTCTACGCTGGTGACATTAAATCTGTTGGTCCGCGCTACTGCCCATCGATCGAAGATAAGTTTGTGAAGTTCTCGGAAAAGGAATCGCACAAGCTGTTCCTTGAGCCTGAAGGCCGAAACACAAACGAGTGGTACATCAATGGCCTTTCAACCTCCCTGCCCTTTGAGGTTCAGCTGCAAATGATTCGCTCGATCCCTGGGCTTGAACATGCCGTCATGCTCCGACCAGCCTATGCAGTCGAATATGACTTTGCGCCACCCACTCAGCTTTGGCCAACCCTAGAATCCAAAAAGGTTGATGGCCTCTTCTTTGCAGGCCAAATCAATGGGACATCTGGTTACGAAGAAGCTGGTGGTCAAGGACTTGTGGCAGGTGTTAACGCCGCGGCTAAAGTGCAAGGACGCCCTCCCCTTACCCTTGGCCGACATGAAGCTTACATCGGCGTCTTGATCGATGACCTCGTGACAAAAGGAACCCAAGAGCCGTACCGTATGTTTACAAGCCGTGCCGAACACCGGCTGCTCCTTAACCATGGTAGCGCCGAACTGCGTCTCATGCACCATGCAGAAGCCTTTGGATTGGTGCCAGCGGCGCGCCTTGAACGTATGCGCACAAAACATGCGGCCGTTCACCATTGGGTTGAAATGTTCGAGAAGCTAACGATTCAAGGCGGGATAATTGGCGAAGTCCTACGCCGTTCGCCTGAAACCATTCCAGACGGGCTGCCGCCGGGCTTCTCTGCACAGCCACAGGATGTTCAAGATGAGATCTTATACCGGGTGCGCTATCGGGGTTACCTTGAGCGCGAACGCCGCCAGGTTGCTAAGCTGTCGGACATGGACAACTGGCGCATCCCTGAGGGTTTTGATTTCAGCACAATCTCTGGGTTGCGCAACGAGGCGAAGCTTAAGCTAACCGAAGTCCGCCCACAAACCTTGGGCCAAGCTAGCCGAATCAGCGGCGTCAATCCGGCCGACATCTCTCTTTTGATGGTGATGGTCAGGGGCAGGCGGAGCTAAATCGAGCGACGTTGTTCCACGTGGAACAACCAAAAGGAGGGCAGGGTGTTACATCTTTGTGTCAAATCGAGCAAATATCTCGTAAGTAAATGAGCGTCATATAGTTATATGATAGATACACAACCGTAACATTTGTCTTAATCGCTGGCGTGTCCGTTCGGCGTGGTTAACTTCGACGCATGGAAGATTCTCACTCGAAGCGTATCCTTGTGGTCGACGACGAAAGCGACGTCACCGAGCTGCTTGATTACAAATTACGCCAAGCGGGATTCACCGTGCGTGCGTTAAACGATCCGCTTCGCGTGGTTGGGCTAGCGCGCGATCTGCGGCCTGATTTAATTATCTTAGATGTGATGATGCCTGAGTTATCTGGCATCCAGTTGTTACGTATGATTCGCGCGGACGCCTTACTCCGCGATACGCCGGTGATGTTTTTAACAGCAAAGGGTGAGACGGAGAGCCGTCTCATTGGCTTAGAGGGTGGGGCGGACGACTATATGGCAAAGCCATTCGATGCACGTGAGCTCGTGTTACGCGCACAGGCATTGCTCAGGCGCGCCAAGTCGGTTGCGGTGGCGCCGGACACGCGTCTAGCAGCGGGAGCGATTATCTTGGATCTCGAGCGGCACGAAGTTATGGCTGAAGGCAAGCCCATCGACCTCACTGCTACAGAGTTTAAATTGTTACGTGCATTGATTGAGCGAAAGGGCAGGGTGCAATCGCGCGACCGTCTATTGGAAGACGTCTGGAATTATTCGCCTGACCTTGAAACCCGAACGGTTGACACACATATGCGACGCCTGCGCGAGAAGCTCGGGAAAGCCGGTGATGTCATTGAGACCGTGCGGGGTGTGGGCTATCGGGCCCACGACTGAACTTCTGTATCGCTCAGGACCGACGGTCTCTGAGAGAAGTCTACCTGATGGCATCGGCTTTAACCCCAGGAACGTTTTTTACCTCAGGGATATTGATAGCCCTAGCGGTACTCGTTGGGATCTTCATTGGGGTCCACTGGCTACGTAGGAGTCTTTTACAAACTCGGGCGACGTGGCTCATTCGCGAATTCGGCTTAACAGGTATCATCGAAAAGTTATCGACTGGCACGAAGTCTGAAGAACGCGCGCTCGCAATTGCAGCCGGCCGCATCGAAGAACTTCTTCAGCAGATCCGGCAGGCCGTCATTGTGATAGATGCTCAAGATCGCCTGCGCGTTGCTAACCGCGCGGCCCAAGAACTCCTCAGACTTACCGAAAAAGATACGGGTGCTTCGTTTGTGCCACTCGCGCGCAGTGCAGAGCTCGTAGATTTTCTTCGTCTGGTCCGTGATGGGGGAGGGGCTATGCGAGAGATAGAGCTGCACCGAGCCCCTGCGGCCAACCTTTGGGTGCGTATTTCCGGTGCGCCTCTTTTGGCCGACCCAAGCCAATTGGGGTCTGTCGTTTTAGTTGCAGAAGACATCACTCGGCTAAGAAGGCTAGAAGTTCTTGAACGCGAATTTGTGGCGAATGTTTCCCATGATCTACGGACACCTGTGACCATTCTGCGTGGCTATGCGGAGACACTCGCTCAAGACCAGGCAACGATGTCT
>CAJBPJ010000053.1 GCA_903957465.1 uncultured Opitutia bacterium | reverse complement strand
CTCCAAGAACGTCTGCGACGCGGACCCGGCACACCTGGGCGCATTGGCGCTGGAGATAAGGTCATCCAAACGCGCAATAATTATGACTTGGGTATCTTTAACGGCGACCTTGGCGTGGTACTCAAAGTCGAAGAAGGCGGCGATCTCATGGTAGACTTCGATGGCAACCGTGTAGAAATGGAACGCGCACAGGCCAACGACCTACAATTGGCTTATGCAATTAGTATCCATAAGTCGCAAGGTTCTGAATTTCCCGCAGTCATCGTCCCTTTACTGCGACAACACAGCATCCTCTTAGCGCGTAATTTAATTTATACAGCGGTCACACGCGGTCGACGCCAAGTTATCCTCGTTGGCGATCCTACTGCCTACGCAATGGCTGTGCGCAATGTATCAGACGCGCGACGTATCACCGGACTGCTTCCGCGTCTCAAAGCAGAGTAAGCTAGCACGTTCGCAGTTGTTCTCGGAATACACTGATTGCACGGGCGGGTGATGCACGACCTTCCCCCCATCCGCATTCAAAACTAAAAGCGCCGCGGTACTTCATGGCACGTAGCTCGCGCAAGTAAGGACGAAAGTCGTCGCCCGCCGTCCCTGGTGGCGTCCGCTTTTCTCGTTCGGCTATATGGCAATGCGTTAAACGCGAGGCGGCTTTAATCAATGATGCCGGTAATTCGTTTTCACGCATCATGTGAAAGATATCGACCGTTAACTTCATTTCAGGACCCGCAGCTTCCACAATCTCTAGGCATTCTAGCAGCGTGTTTCCTAAATTGGTTTCACCTGAGTTTAAATTCTCCATCGCCAACGTAACGCCATGGTCGTTGGCCATAGGTAAAAGTCGGGCAAACATCGCCGATAATTGGGCGCGTGCCTTGGCAGGCTCAAACCCATCAGGAATCTTTCGCGGCTTACCTGCCCCGATGGTTATGTAATTGACGCCCGCACATTCAGCGCGGGCAAAGGCGATTTTCGCCCACGACAAAACTTTATCTACCGACGCATCTGGACCGACCATCTTGATACTAGGGTGGATAAAGCCGTTCATCTGCTGACAGCGTATCTTGAGTTTCTTTAGCACGACTAAATGCTTCTCGAAATCCTCTTCAGGTCGCGCCGGCATGAGGTCTTCGATCACAGATAGTTCGAAATGACCGTACCCAGACTGCTCCATCTGAGGAGCGAGTTCACGGCTGAAGGTTCCGATGGAAAGTGCGGCAAACTTCTCCGCTTCGGAAGAACAACTTACCAACCAAGGCATGGCCACGGCAGTCACCCCTAGTTTTAAGAATGCCTCACGGCGCATAGTCCTTTGACAGATATGCCGTTGAACAGTTCCGCCTAGCCTTTAGCCATCAAGGTGCCACGGGTCACACCCAGTTGATTGAGCACCTTAAGTTCCTGCCAGAGCTCACTCCCACTCAACTTGCCTGCCAGCAATGCTTGGTAGCGATCGAGCGTACGAGTAACCGTGGCGGCGTCTTCATCCACAAACTCTACCCGAAAACGGCCAACGCCGAGTTTAAGTAGGTCATGGGCAAACTCAGCGCCCGTTTGGGCTCGCGAGTTATAAAGTGTATTCCGACAGCCCGCATCTGCTTTCAAGATATGTGCAGCACCCACGCGGTCACGAAGCGTAACGCGATGTTTGTCACATGGACGGCCGCAATCACGGTAATCTTTACCTGTCGAAAGGAATGAACAGAATACGCAGTGCTCCATATGGAACATCGGCATGTGTTGATGGATGGTAACCTCAAACCAATCCGCAGGCGCATTGCGTAAGAGCCCAGCTAACTGATCGGCATTTAAATCATAGGAAGCGGTTAAACCTTCGAGGTGGTGATGCTTCATGAACCATTCGGCAGTCAGCGGATTCGCAACATTGAGAGAAAAGTCGCCGCGTAGACGACTTCCTGCGAAGGCGCGAAGGTGCTCATGGTTTCGAACCAGGAATCCATCGGCGCCAGACTCGCGCAACTGCTTCACAATCCATTCTTCACCTTGTTTATAGATACGAGGCCCAACGGCCCAGATTTCAACCTTCGGTCCACCGGCAGCCTCAGCCGCGCGCACCTGGGCGACAGCATCTTTTAGGCGCTTGGGATCTTCGAGTTCAACGTAGATAGCAGGCGGCGCAAAGGCCAGTGCGGGCGCAAGTTGTGTGAGCTCACGTATCACCGGAATGATCGCAGCAGTCCGAACATCTTTATTGGCAAAGACCTCGCTGACCTTGGTCGATTCACGCTCGTAGGGAAGCAACGTCCAGGCGGGTGGCTTTGTCCAAAGTGCTTCAAGCCGTGCCGCTAGGTCTCGGCGCAATCGGTTCAATTCAGAAGACGGGATGAGGACTGCTCCGTCGAGATGCACTTCGATATCCGTCAGCTTAAAAGGTGTTTCCCCGAGGCGGCCTAACTGATCGCGAAGAATAGCTTCATCGAGTGGGCGCTTCTCAGCGGCTACGCACAAGATTTCTGAATCAGCTGAAACAACACGGTTTTCATCGTCGGTAAAGGCGACGCGTAGGGGCTGACCGACAGAACCGTGTACCATAGCCTTAATGGGGCGTTGATAGTTAGGCTTCGGACGATTCCACGTTTGCTCGAGCTGTTTATCGAGTTCCTGGTCTTTGGTTTTCCAAATAATTTGGCCCGGTTTCACGCGCGTCCAATCAACATTCTCGCGACCAAACCGCAGGGTCGAAAGGCCATCGGGCGCTGGATCAACTGAGTGAATAAACCCGCCTTCTTCGCGCTCTCCAGGTTTACCATCGTCAAAGACGATGCCATCGCCGGCTTTAGCAGGGCCTTCTAAGCGCAAGCGGAGTCGTGGCGGCTCGATAGAGACAATCGTGCCTAAGCGCAGGCCACGTTTTTTCCCGAAGCGCGCATGGACGAGCTTTTGATTATCAATCCCACGCAACCACCCTGTTGCGAGGCCACGCGAAAAAGTCATTTGCATAGCGTAGTCTTCTTCGCGTCGGACGTTAGCCGCGACGGGCGCAGTATCCGCACCTTTAAGTAAAGCCTGCCAAGCGGCATCAACCGCATGACGGTATGCTCGGGTAATTGCAGCGACATAACCCGGGGACTTTAATCGGCCTTCAATCTTGAGAGATTTAATACCCGCCCGGATTAAATCGGGGACCACTTCGATGCCTGATAGATCTTGTGGCGATAGCAAGTAAGCCCGGTCACCGAGGTCCTTCTTCACGCCGTCGACGATTAACTCGTAAGGCAAGCGACAGGCCTGGGCACATTCGCCACGGTTAGCCGAACGTCCACCGAGCGACTCGCTGGTCAAACATTGTCCGGAATAGGCGACGCAGAGAGCACCGTGGACAAAGACTTCTAGATCAATGGGAGACCCGAGTGTGCGTTGCTCGAGTTGAAGTTTTTCCATCTCAGGCAAAGACACTTCGCGCCCGAGCACGGCTAAGTTAGCGCCAAGTTCTCGAGCGAAGCCCGTACCTGCTGCGCTGGTTACCGTCATCTGTGTCGAGGCATGGATGGGGAAGTCAGGCGAGATACGGCGAATGAGTCGGCAGATACCCACGTCCTGCACAATGGCTGCATCAACCCCAGCGGCTACAATCGCCCGAAGAATTTGCGAAGCCTCACCGAGTTCATCGGCAAAGATGAGCGTGTTAAATGTCACATAACCTCGCACGCCACGACGGTGCAGGTAGGCCATTAATTCTGGCAAATCCTCGGTCGTAAAGTTGCGTGCACGCACGCGTGCATTAAATCTGCCAATACCAAAGAAAACTGCATCGGCACCATTCTCGACGGCCGCACGCACGCAGTCCCAATCCCCTGCTGGGGAGAGAACCTCCGGCTTTCGAAGGGGGGGCAGTGTGGCCGACAATGGCATAGGTTTAGGTGTAGGGGTAAAGTCAGACCTGGGAATAACAATGGTAGAGATGACCGTGAGCCTTTATGCTATTATACCTAAGTCCCTCCTTTCCCCTTCCCCCTTTTACTTTTTCCGACTTACATCCCCTTCCTATGGCCGCTGACAAACTCGAAGAAATCTTCCGCATGCAAGAAGCCCTTAATCAACGTATTGGCGTTGAGACGAAGGGTATGTCTGAGGAAGAAAAAGTGAAATGGACCCTGAACTACCTACGGGCCATGCAGCAGGAGATGGCAGAGCTCACAGATTCTGTACCCTGGAAGTGGTGGGCAAAGTACCAAAAGTTCGACGAACAAAATGCACGCGTTGAAGTCATTGATCTTTTCCACTTCCTTATCTCCATCGCCCAAGTTCTCGGCATGTCATCGGAAGATGTTTACCAAGCCTATTTAAAGAAAAACGCTGTTAACCACCAACGCCAAGACTCTGGGTATGTAAAGAAAGACGAAAACGATTCACGTCACATCTAATGATTCCGATGCATCGCACGACCTCTAAGCGCAGCGGGTTTACCCTGATCGAGCTTTTACTCGTCATCGCGATCATTGCGATCCTTGCCACGGTGATGCTTCCGCTGGTGCGCGGCGCCATGAATGCACAAAAAAAGGCGACGGCGACGGGGGCCATCGCAGCACTCTCCGGAGCATGCGAGCGCTACCGTAAACTTTACGGAGACTTCCCATGTGCACGCACAGGCACACCTCTCACCTATACGGCCGACCAGCCCAATTATCGCCAAGACCTTTACCTTCAACTCACTGGGCAAAGGCGTTTGCGTTCAACCGCTCTTGCAGGGGGTGGCGTTGGACTTGACCTTTACACTGTGCCAGCTGGCTCGGAGCGTCCACTCGTCACTCCTGAACTCGTCGAAGCATGTACCGCCACGGGTACTGTTCCGTCGCCTATCAGCATTACAGGATGTACCGAGTTTATGGATCCGTGGGGTAATGCTTACGACTACCGCTACCGCATCCTCAATGCCGCTACCACCAGCGCAACGGTCGCGCCTTATACGAGTTGGCTATCTCCTGAATTCTTTATCGTAAGCTGTGGTGCTAAATACAAAGCGGGCATCGTCGCTAGCATACCCCATGTACCGTTAATAGGTGAATACTGGGATACGAGTGGTGGCGGCAGTCCGATGGTAAGGACCGGCACCATCCCGAGTACGTATTTCGAAAATTCAATAACTGCTACCACTGGTATTGGTCAGCGCGCCGACAATATTACCAATTGGTCAGGACGCTAAGTCGGCCGGCCGCATGGCGCGGGCGAGTGCCGCAGCAACCAGCCAAGCAAGTGCCGCGGTGACCAGGGTGTGAGATAGGAAGTGCTCACCGCGCGCCATCTGGTATAAGCCCATCCAGACGCCTATAAGCAAAGCCGCGAGAAGGCCGAGTCGACAGGTACGGACCTGCGGCCAAGCGAAAGCGAGACAGAGTAAACCAAAGCCACCACTTGCGTGACCAGCCGGGAAAGCGTTGCTGGGGTAACCCACAGGCTTGGCCTCGAAAAGCAAGAGG
>CAJBPJ010000052.1 GCA_903957465.1 uncultured Opitutia bacterium | reverse complement strand
GTCGGAAGCGACGCGTTTTCGCGAACAGCCTTGGTGGGACTCACTTGCGGCCCTGGTTATTTTAGCGGTCTTTCAAGGCTCTTACGGCAAGCAGCTCGCGCCGGCAGATCTTCGCGCATGTAATACGTTAGGTGACGTAATGAATTTGGCGAAATAAGCGGTTGGTGAGTGATTAGCAGCAGGACTGACCGCTGATAGCAGTGAGATTACTCTATAAAGTGACGCCACAGTCGTCACTCGGGGCACTGTGCCCTTGTGCCATTACTCCGTGGCAATAGACTTAAAATCGATTTTATGTTCCGCTCTCCCATCGTCGCTCTCTTTCTCGGAGCTATCTTTGCCCAGGCCCTGCCTCCGGAGAACTATCAGCTAGCGACGGATTGGCAGCTCGATGCTTCATCATTCAAGGCGACGGCAACAAAGAGTGAGAATGGCGATACACTCACTTTGCAAAACGGACTTATCCGTCGCGTCATCCGACTCAAAGACGGCTGCGCTACACTTGCGCTCGACGATTTAATGTCCGGCCGCTCGCTCGTCCGCTCCGTGCGTCCCGAGGCTATGGTCACAATCAACGGCCAAGAATTCGCCGTCGGTGGTCTCATCGGTCAACCCAATCATGCATTCTTAACACCCGAATGGCAGGCTGCACTGAAGACAGACCCCAATGCACTCCAACTCATCGGCGTCGAGATCAGTGAAATCAAAGAGCGCATGCCTTGGAAGAGAGTCCGCCCACATGCTCCTGACGTACAATGGCCGCCCAAAGGCGTCGCCGTACGGTTAGAGTTTTCTCCCTATACAGATAAACAGCCGATCACGGAGATTCCTTGGGCCGACATTCGCACGAAGCTCTTTGCCGACGAATTCACTCAACTTAGTTCCGACTGGAAAGTTCAGGCCTCAATAGCCGATGAGCGCATCAGTTTTATGAACGAAGGTAAGCCAGGTGAAATCTATGCACCTGCGAACACCTTTTGCTTCGCTGAGCGTGCACTGCCAGCGAACGTCGGTGGCGTTGAGACGGTTATTTCGCCCGGTACCAATGTCTCCTATACTTGGGGCCCCGGCTTAGGTTTAGTTTTCCCCAATGGCAAAGTCCTCCGCTGTAATTTACGCCCCGGCGATCGCGGTGAACACGGAGACTTCCAATTAAGTAACAACGGCGTCACCTCGCTCATGCGTCTCCCCGCTTTGGCTGCGAAAGAAGGCGGTTTGTCTTTGGAGCGGAATTACCGTCTACGCGTTTCGCTTCACCCCAAGACATTTATCTGGGAAGTCGCGGATGCCGGCCAAGCCATTCCGACTTGGTATAAACTTTTTGAAACCTCGCGCGATGAGTCATGGGGAGCGCCCATTGCAATGCGTCTCGGCAAGATGGCCGAAGACGGTAGCGCGACTGACCATAAAGGCGAGAAAGGCGAATGGGGCCGCTGTCGCTTCACAGAAGTTTCGGTGTGGAGTGGGATCGATACCGATCGACTCGCCAAGGTTCACAGCGTCGCGGCACCACGCTTCCATGTCTCCATCCACTATGAGCTCTACGATGGGCTGCCTGTGTGGTCGAAGTGGATGACAGTCGAAAATATTTCTAAGAAGCCCTTATGCGTCGACCGGTTTACGTCCGAGGTCCTTGCGGTCATTGAGCAGTCGAGCGACGTCGAATCACGCGGCCCAAATCCACTCGACCAACCTGACAGCATCCAAGTCGAAACTGATCAAGCCTTTGGCAGCTTCACCGCTCGCCAAGCCAACAGCCACGTTGTCCGCTGGGAAAAAGACCCGCTCTATACATCGCAGGTAAATTACAATCGCGAGACACCTTGCTTATTAAAAGTCGGTCCGACCCGTGGGCCCGCGCAAGACATTGCTCCTGGCGAGACCTTCACCACCTTCCGCGCCTTTGGACTCGTCCAAGACTCATCCAGTCGCGAACGCCGCGGCCTAGCCCAACGTCGTATGTACCGTACACTGGCACCGTGGGTGACGGAGAATCCATTGATGCACCATCTAGTCGCTTCGAGTCCTGAAGCAGCACGTGCGGCCATCGATCAAGCGGCCGAGGTTGGTTTTGAGATGATCATCCTCTCGTTCGGTTCGGGCTTCAATATGGAGAACAACGACCCTGCGTATTTGGAGAAATGGCGGAAGGTGAACGCCTATGCGCAGTCCAAAGGCATCGAGCTCGGCTCCTATTCTTTATTAAGTAGTCGGAAAGTC
>CAJBPJ010000051.1 GCA_903957465.1 uncultured Opitutia bacterium | reverse complement strand
CTTCGACACGATCACCAGTCCGACCCGAAGCCGAAAAGTCCTCGCAGAGGGATGGCAATTCCGGTTCGACCACGAGAGACGGGGCGAGGCCGAGGACTGGGCGGGTATGCAGCCTCTAAACGGCCCTTGGGTAGCCGTAACCGTGCCACATTGCTGGGATATGATGCCTGGGGGAAATTTCCATGATTGGAGTAATCGCACACCGACCAATCCACCTCTCTACGACGGCGCTGGCTGGTACCGCCTAGAATTCCGTCATGAAGCGACGGCTGGAAAACGTCAACGTCTCGAATTTCTAGGTATACCGCAGAGGGCGCGAATTCTTCTAAACGGAAACCAAGTGGGACTGCATGAGGGAGGCGGCCAACCCTTCTCGATCGACATCACCGGTAAACTCCGCACGGGACTGAACGTACTAGCAGTTAAAGTCATCCGCCGGCCAAATTATGCGCCGACTCCACCGGGAGGAGGAGAGCCGGCCGAGCTTCAACAGGTAAACGGACTATACCCCAAGGCACCTGACATGTGGCCATACGCAGGTATCACGCGAGAGGTCGCACTGGTGACGGAAAATTTAGTGACGATTCGTAAGACTCTTCTACGGACAATCGCCGGCCGACTCGAAGCAGTCGTCGTGATCACCAACCAAGACACTGAGCCACGTCGACTGTCGGTCGAGTTGCAATGCGGTGCGCTTACGAGTCAACCAATACCCATTGCGATAGATATCCCTGCGGGCGGTGTTCGTGCTATTCGTATCGACGGCACCCTGCAGTCGAATGCG
The DNA here is from genome assembly GCA_903957465.1 of uncultured Opitutia bacterium. GTDB lineage: Bacteria > Verrucomicrobiota > Verrucomicrobiia > Opitutales > UBA953 > UBA8828. The sequence goes on along the minus strand of CAJBPJ010000051.1, from coordinate 1,235 downwards.
GCGCGTTGGAGCCCTACCACACCTACACTGCATCGCGTCATCGCCCGCCTGCGCCAGAGCGACAAGCTGGTAGATGAGTGGATGGGGAATCTCGGCATCCGAGAGTTCCGAGTCGACGGCGCTCGCCTGCTGCTCAACGGCCGTCCCATCTTCCTCAAGGGCGTTGCGATGTATGAGGAGACACAGAGTCGGGGTGCAGCCCTTCTAAGCGAGGATCATCGTACACTGCTCCGCCTCTGTCGCGATGCCGGAGCTAACTTCATCCGATTGCAGGTCACGCAACGAAACCCAGAAGTCTATCGCGAAGCAGACCGACAAGGCTTCCTGCTCACAGGAGAATGGGGCGGTTTTTGGTATCGCGAGGCCTCGATGGACGCCCAGACGCGCGATTCGCAATCTGTCTTCCAGTCCCTTGCTCGCTGCGCGATTTGGGACCTTGTGAACCACCCATCCGTCGCCCTCTGGTGCACCCACAACGAGTCACACCAGTTCTGTCCTGAGTATGGGCGCTTCGTAGCCAAAGCCACCGAGCTTGTGCGCGAGCTCGACTGGCAACGCCGACCTGTATCTTGGGCAGCCTGGCACCCGCACATGGGACAACCAGAATTTCGCCACGCAGATGTGGTCGGCTTCAACGAGTATCGCGGTGCGATGGATCCCTTTGAGCGATTGGAGCCAGACATGCGTAGGGTAACCGCAGAGAATCCAAGCAAACCCCTTATCATCTTGGAGAACGGCGCGTGGGCGCGACCCGGCAAGCGAGGAAGCGTTGATGAGAAAGACACTGAAGACTGGCAAGCAGACCTGCTTCGACGCCAACACGAGGTGCTTGTGCGCCACTCCCCGCCACTCGCTGGCTACACTTACTGGATTCTCGCCGATTACCGCTCGCGCAAGTTTTACACCGCCAACCCCGAGTCCAATGGCTACTCCAACATGGGGTTATACGGGCTGGATGGACGGCCGAAGCTCGTGCGTGACGTCTTCCGCGACCTAGTCTGGCCTGCGAAGTGAGCGTAGCCCGTCATTCAGGCGACATTCGTTCCGCCATGCCACCCTCCTCTTTTCGTTCTTCGTTTTTCGTCGACTAGTCGTTAACCAATATACCTATGCCTAAGCCTGTACTACTCGTGATTCGTGATGGTTGGGGTGAAAATCATAACCCTGCCCATGATGCTTTCAATGCCATCAAAGTTGCGAATCTTCCCGTAGCTCGCCGGTTAACCCAGGACTGG
>CAJBPJ010000050.1 GCA_903957465.1 uncultured Opitutia bacterium | reverse complement strand
TTGATGGTAATCGCTTCGCCCGTCGTCGTGGTCGCAGGCGTGCCTGATGCCGATTTGCTATTCGTACCAAAAACGGTTGAAGCGGCCGCACCCGTTCCACCCGCAACGGTCGAGCCTTTGGAGATTGTTACTTCGCGTGCGACCATGAGGTCGCGAAAGGCTTTATAGAAAGCGAGAATTTCAGCGCGCGCAGGAACGGACATCTCAACGGTCTTTGCGTGCGTCGTGGTTGGGTAATTTTTCACAACCAAACCTGCCGTCGTGCTTGCTGTCATATTGTTTACTTTTTGTTCAAGGGCCGCAATCGGACCAGGTGTGGGCACTTGAGTGGCTTGATCGGGTTCGAGGCCGCGGTTTTGGGCGTTAGCCTTAAGCGCGCGATTCGTTCGGTCAGCAACGTCGGCAGAACCTGGTACACGTACGGAGTAGATGCGGAGTTGCTGATTGGAATTTGCCATGTCGACGACGACCTCGGCTACAAGGAAGTTACCGGTGGTGTACTCTTGGAAGGAAACCGAAAGGATTTGATCGGCGCGGCCGTAGAAGCCGACATCGGACCCGGCACATTCAACACCGAAGATGCCTTGGTTCGGGAAAGCCTTAGCCTTCATCTGCAAAGCCCATGAAGGGGTCGTTAGGCCTAGAAGGAGGGTCAGCGGAAGAGCGAATCTCATGAAATGGAGTTTGAACCTGCAACCCCATGCCCGCAAGGTGGTTTCACTCAGGACCATGCTCAGCTGCGAGAACCTAACTGTCAGAGCGGGAAACGACGGGCCCCTCATTCTGGATAATGCCAGCGCCCGCTTCCTGCCGCAGGGTCTCAATGCCGTTATTGGGCCCTCGGGCTGCGGTAAGACGACCTTAATGAAGGCCATCTTGGGCATCCTGCCAACCACGGGTACGGCGGCATTGAACGGTAATCCAATCAAGCATACCGAGGACCTCATTGGTAAGGTTGGTCTCGCGCCACAATTCACAACTGCACAGCCGCAATTAACCGTCGGTGAATCCTTGGCCTACGCGCTTGAATTAAGCGTCGCCGATGCGGGCATTCGTAGCCAACGCCTTGAATCTGTATTAGGCGTTACGGGTTTAGCCCCACACCGCGATAAACGTGTCGGGTCACTTTCGGGCGGCCAACTTCGTCGACTCTCCCTTGGACTCGAGCTCACCCTCGATCCCGCCTGTCTAGTTTGCGACGAAGTGACTTCGGGCCTAGACCCTTATTCTGAAGATCAAATTTTAGCACTGCTCCGCCAGCTCGCCAGCGAGCGCGCCAAGTGCTTTATTTGCATCATTCATAACTTGGCTAAACTCGCTCAGTTCGACTGGGTGACGGTTGTGTACCAAGGCGATGTCGTCTTCCAAGGTTCTTACCCCGATTTACTAACTCACTTTGGTATCGATGACGGATTACGCCTCTACGAAGTGCTCAACCGCCAAGATCTCGCACACTGGAGAAACCGCTGGTCCGAACACCAAATCGCAGCCCCCTTGGCTTTCGAAGAAACGACTGCTCAAGTCGCAGCGGCTGTTGCAACAAAAGAGGTTCATACAATTTCCGCCCCGAAGACACCTTCTGGACTTTCTCAGTTCATCACGCTGCTCTCGCGCCGATTCCTACTTTTCTTCCGTGATACAGGTTACTTAAACCTAACCGTCGCGATTACTTTCGGATTCCCGCTCTTGGTTGTCATTTTTAATCTAAGTGGCGTTTGGGATGTTCAAGTTGTCCCGATGGAGCGCAGCGTTGCGTCATTCGACTCCATTAAGCAGGCCGTCGATGTTCAGATTAAGAACGCCCAAGCCGCTAACCTTGCCGCAGGCTTGGTGATGTTCCAAGTCATCCTCTTGACATTAATGGGGGCAAATAATGGCGGCCGAGAAATTTCCGCCGAACGTACGCTCTATGAAAAGGAACGCATGACAGGTCTTGGACCAGTTGCTTATGCACTCTCCAAGATTACCTTCGTTTCACTCATTGGCGCTTTCCAGGGTATCTGGATGTGTGCGTTCGTTAAGGTCATCTGCAACTTCCCGGGTCCATGGATGGATCAATTGTCGGTACTTGCCGCGAGCTGCGTTTCCATGTCCGTCGTCTGTCTTGGTTTCTCCGCCCTGCTGGTTTCACCCGAGAAATCATCCCTGCTCTCCATTTACCTTGTAGGATTCCAGTTGCCACTTTCTGGCGTCGTCCTCGCCCTGCCCTCTGCACTGACTTGGGTCTGTCGTCCTTTCATCAACGCCTACTGGGGCTGGTCGGGTACGATTAAGTCAATGGCAGGCACACCCATCTGGTATGCCTATTCAAGCTCCCTACCCGATCAGACTGCTTATGTGGCGGATAGCTCGACGGCCTTACTTGTCCTGCTTGCACAAGCCATGGTCGGCATCGGCATGATTCTCGTCGGGTGCCAGCAAAAGCGCTGGAACTAAGCCGCAAGCCTGTTAGGCTTTGGGGGTCATTATGTCTAAGCCCAACCCACTTTTGCTCGCTTTAGGCATTCCTGTTGCGGTCATCCTCGCGGTCTTTGTCCTACTCAACCTGCGTTCGGGCGGAAAGTTTAGCAGTCTGACACCTTTCTCGCCTGATACTTACCGCAAAGATTGGGCCACCCTCCAAGGCAACGCCTACGTCTTGGCCTGCCAAGTCGACAAGCAACTCGCCTTCGTCGAAGGATCCGGTCGCATCATCTCGGTTAAACCCATCGAGAACAGTCGTGGTGCCGGACTTTTACCCGTCCGAGTGCCCGCAAGCATCACAACGAATTTTGAATCAGGCCAACGTTACAACCTCAAGCTACGCGTTCGTAAGGACATCCTTGAAGTTGAAGACCTGGAAAACTTCTAAGCCGCCATGCGCATCTCTACTCTATTCTTAGTCACAGGCTGCTTTGCCTTCGTCTCTCCCGAGCTACAAGCACAGGGACAAGTTGCCAACCAACCCGGTGCAGCCATCAATGGCGGCGGCGGTGGCGACTACCGAAGCACCACGACTGAAAATATGTCGGACCGCTTGTTCGACGTGAATAGCGACTCGGTGGACATGGAGAATGGTTCACTGCAATGGAAGGGTAAGACGTTCTTCCTAGGCAATTCACGCATGATGCGGGCTCGCTTTGAACGTTACCTCGCCGCACCCGCCCCTACTGGCGACACCAAACGCTACCTAGAAATTTTTAGCCAAATTGAGAGCCTCCTTGCTCCCAATG
>CAJBPJ010000049.1 GCA_903957465.1 uncultured Opitutia bacterium | reverse complement strand
TTTGTGGGCACTCGAGGGCCTCGGTTTGCGCGATGCAGCCCTAGTACGTACCTTGCTTGCAGATCCCTCGCGCAACATCCGTCGTGAAGCGCTGAGGACGTTAAATGAATATGCGGATAGCGATTCTGCCCAAGTGATTACCTTAGCAGCGGTATGTGCCGAAGACCCCGATGCAACCGTCCGCCAAGAGGTCATTAAGCTCGCCGGTCGACGTATCTCTAAGGCGCCGAACGAGGCTTTAGAGCTTCTGCTGCGAATGATTAAGCCTGTCATCGACGCCCCTCTGGCACCCTCAACCCAAAGCGCGAAGCGGAAGATTCCTGTCGGCGCTGCATACGATCGACTTTTCGAACGTTACTTAGTCCGACTTCACCTTGAGCGCCAACAGGGTGAACTCGCGAAGTGGCTGACGGTCGAGCGTTTGGCAGACATCAACCCAGAAGCTGCATTATGGATGGTCCAGGCACTCCCCCCTGTGAAGGCAGGTGTCTATGTTCCGCGCATCCTATCAAAGCTGGATCGTGCCCCGAATAAGGAAGAATTGGTCACACTTTTAAAGGCAGCCAATAACCCTGAAGCTTTTGACGTATTTAAAGCCGCCTTGGTAAATGAGAAATCCCAAGAGGCCGTTGCCTTGGCCTTGATTGATTATAAATCAAATCTCGACCCGCTGAAAGTTGCTCCGCTGATTGTGCCGGCAGCCCGTGAAATGCTTCCGCGCGGCGGTACGCCGACGGCTCTTGCCACAGCTCTTGCCGAGGCGTTTGCACTCAGCGATTTAGAATCTGATTTAGCTGCCGTCTTGGATAGGTCTAAAAAAGTCGAAGAATCCGTTGCGGTCTTAAAGGCGTTGGCCTCTTTCCGTGGTGGTGACCCTGCGGTGTTTATGAATTACACTGCAGATAGTTCTGCGAATGTTCGGCGCGAGGCGCTTACCGCGCTTGCTGTCTGCAAGAAGCCAGAAGCCAGCAACTTACTGTTAGGCCTTTGGCCGAAGTTGAACTCAGCTATGCGTGCCCATGTGATTGAGCAATGGGTACGTACCAAAGAAGGGTCCCTGTCGCTGGTCGAAGCGCTTTCGAAAGATAAAATTTCCTTGGCGGACCTTGACGCTAAAGCGATTGAGCGACTGCAGGTGCAACTGGCTGGCAACTCTCTGTTGAATGATTTGCTGAAAAAGTTGGGTGATAAGGTTGCGACCATTGCGACGTTTGATGGTTCAGATAATGCGCATTTCACTTTACCGGTTAAACTTGAAGGTGCTTACACCTTTGAGACCTGGTTCAAAGCCTCTGCAGGTATAACAAATGCCGACGGGCTCTTTGGTTTGAACGGAATCATCGACGTTAACCTCGCCGCATCCATACCACGCATTTACCTCTATCCACCCTTAGGTGATGTGGTTATCGCTCGTCGTCCTGTCTCTGAAGGACATTGGGTACACCTTGCTGTGGTTCGTGATGATAAAGGACACTATTCATTGTACGTTAATGGAGAATTGGAGGGTGCTTCTGCACAAACGGATTTACGTATCGTGGATCGCCCGCAAGTCGGTTGGTCGACTGCAGCTGGCGGACTCGCTGGCCAAATTTCTGATATTCGTGTTTGGCAGCGTGCGCGTACGGCAGCTGAAATTCGCGCCAGCTTTGATCGTCGTTTCGCAGCTACCGCTAAGCCCGATGGCTTGATTTATGCTACGCGAGGTAGTGAGGGCTGGGCTACATTGCCGAAGTCGGTTCAACTGACAATGACATCGGACGGCCCACGCATTCTCTCAGCGGAAGAAGCTACCAAGCTCGATGCAAGTTTTACGCGTCTCGGTGCTTTAGCAAAAACGCCTGGAAGTCTTACCCAAGGCAAAGCATTCGCAGCCGTCTGCCAAACCTGTCACTTAATCCGCGGGGAAGGACATTCACTAGGACCTGACTTAAGTGCTATTGGCGCAATGGGCATTGATGCCATTCTGCGGAATATCCTTACGCCGAATGCTGTCTATGAGCCAGGGTATCGAGTCTATCGCGCAGAGACAGTTAAAGGCGCTCTTATCGAAGGATTCCTTGTTTCCGATAAGCCCGATGCGATTGTTATCCGGGCACCAGGCGGCTATGAGACGCGTATAGCCCGAGAAGATATTGTTAAGTCTGGCTTCCTGGAGCGCAGTATCATGCCCGCAGGTTTGCTGGATGGATTTAGTGATGAACAGGCGCGCGATCTCTTGGCCTACCTGCAGTCGCTGAAGTAATCCATAAATGAAAAGGCCAAAGGCTGCACGCCTTTGGCCTTTGAATCATTGTGCGAGACTTACTTAGAAAGGTCGCGCACCTTGATGCTGCGGAAGCTGACTTCATTGCCGTGGTCTTGAAGCAAGATATTGCCCGATTCCCACTCGCCGAAGTTTGCACCGTATTTCGCATCGGCATATTTGCTGCCCGCACGTGCTGTCCGGAAGGCTTCGGAGCTGCGATCGTAGCTCACCACGAGACGTCCATTGAGCCAATGCTCTACTTTGGTTCCGTCGGTACGGATGAAAGCATAGTTCCACTGTCCGACGGGGTGCACGAGTTTGCCCTGTTTGGCGGTGATTAGGTCGTAGAGTGAGCCAATGGTGCGATTGCCGTCTTTACCAAGTTTCGCGTCAGCATGGTTAACGTCATCGAGGATTTGGAATTCTAGGCCAAAGGCTGAGCCTGCACCTTTATTTAAAGCGGGTTGGACGAAATATTTAATACCGCTGTTGGCGCCTTCAGTAATGCGAAACTCCGTAGAGAATTCGAAGGCCTTGAAGGTTTGTTTGGTGACGATGTCGCCACCGTTCACGGATTCACCGCCGTTACCCGGAAGGACGGTGAGTGTGCCATTGCGGGCGACCCAGCCTTTGGCGGGGAATGAATCCGATTTCACTGAACGCCAGGCATCCGTGGATGAACCGTCAAAAAGCAACTTCCAGCCGGACGCTTTTTCGGTTTCCGCTAAAGTGTTTGGCGCAATCTCGTTCAGAATGACGTTACGCCAGCGATTTTGTGTGCCCGCCAGTTCTTTGGGGATGCTATGAACTTGGAATCCGATAAATCCGGCTTGGCTATCGCCGTCCATAACGTCCACGCGCAACTGGCCGTTGAGCCAAGTGCGTAAGCGCGGGCCGATCGCTTCAATGCGCACGTGGTTCCAGTCGCCTACTTTGGTGAGTGCACGCCCTTGCTCTGTGAAAGCCTTTTCGCTGCCATCGAGAATACCTGGCACGAGCCAAGAACGACGGCCTTCTTCATATAACCCAGCCGTCCACATCCGGTTTTTCTTCGAATC
>CAJBPJ010000048.1 GCA_903957465.1 uncultured Opitutia bacterium | reverse complement strand
TGCCTGAGGCCATCACGCGTACCACGCATTTAGGCATTGGTGCGCACCAGGATGACTTGGAGTTCATGGCCTACCATGGCATCGCAGAATGCTATCAACAAAAGAATAAGTGGTTTGGCGGCGTCATCGTGACCGATGGCAAAGGCAGCTCACGTGCCGGTATCTACAAAGATTGGACCGATGAGCAAGTGGCTGCGGAGCGCGTGCAAGAACAGCGCCGCGCAGCGCAGATGGGTGAATACAGCTTTATCGCGCAGCTCGGTTTCCCCAGCAAAGACGTCCGCGACGCCAAGGCTACAGCCACGCGCGTCGACCTTCAGACCATCCTCACGCTCAGTAAGCCGGAGGTTGTTTATTTGCATAACCCTGCTGACAAGCACCACACCCACGTGGGCGTGACCTTGCGCACCATCGAGGCGATGCGGGCGATGCCTGCCGCTGACCGCCCCAAGCGCGTCTTAGGGTGCGAAGTTTGGCGTAGCCTCGATTGGTTACTCGATGCCGACAAGCATGTGATGCCTGTCTCCAGTCGTCTCGATTTAGCGGCCGCACTCAATGGCGCCTTTGCCACACAGATTGCCGGCGGCAAGCGTTACGACTTGGCGGTGATGGGTCGTCGACTGTCCAATGCCACGTTCTTTGATGCGTATACATCGGACAACGAAACACATTTACAGTGGGCGATGGATCTGACGCCACTGGTGCAGGACCCTTCGTTGGATATCGAGGCGTATACCTTAAGCTTCGTCGATCGCTTGAAAGCCGACATCTCTTCGACCATTCGTAAATCACTCTAAGCAATGTCACGTCCGACCCTTCTCGTACTCGCTGCTGGCATGGGCTCTCGCTACGGCGGGCTCAAGCAAATCGACCCGATGGGCCCTGCGGGCGAAACCATTCTCGATTACTCCGTCTACGACGCCCTCCGCGCGGGATTTGGTAAAGTCGTCTTTATCATCCGTCCGGACTTCGAAAAAGACTTCCGCGATAAAGTCGCTGCGAAGTTCGCTGGTCGCGTACCTGTGGATTATGCCTTTCAGACTTTAGATAAATTACCGGCAGGTTGGACGGTTCCCCCTGGCCGCGACAAACCTTGGGGCACCACCCACGCCATCCTCTGCGCTAAGGATGTGGTGAAAGAGAATTTCGCAGTGATCAATGCCGACGACTTTTACGGTCAAAGCTCCTACAAGGTACTCAGCGACTTCTTAGCTAAAGCTGACCCGAAGGGATCAGACTTCTCCATGGTCGGCTTCACGCTGCGCAATACCTTGTCAGACCACGGTACCGTGGCTCGCGGTATCTGTGCGACCAACGCTGATGGCCTACTTACGGATATCGAAGAAATGACTAAGATTGCGCGCGCTGCTTCTGGTGCAGCCAATACCTTTGAAGATGGCCGCGTGGCTAAGCTCACAGGCGACGAACCTGTGTCGATGAACATGTGGGGCTTCACCCCTCGCCTCTTCGATCACCTTGACCGTCTCTTCCTCGAGTTCCTCCAAAAGGGCGGTAAAGAACTTAAGAGCGAGAGCTACATCCCCATGGCCGTTGGACAGCTCGTCAAAGAAAAGCACATCACCTGTCGCGTCTTGCGCACAACCTCAGCTTGGTTTGGGGTGACGTATCGCGAAGACAAACCCGTCGTGCAGGCCAATATCAGCGAACTCATTCGCAAAGGGGA
>CAJBPJ010000047.1 GCA_903957465.1 uncultured Opitutia bacterium | reverse complement strand
CGCAACGATGCGGTTGTCGGTTTGGCTGCGCAATGGCTGGTGCTGCGCCACGGGTTTTCGCCGCGTTGTCAGGTAGTCATCGGGTCTGGCGATAATCCATCGTCGCTCGTTGGCATGGGTGCATCAACCCCAGGCCGTATTGTGGTAAGTCTCGGTACGAGCGATACGCTTTTTGCGGCAATCGATGGTGTGCGTACGGATCCTGATGGATTTGGTCATGCCTTTGGTAATCCGCTCGGAGGTACAATGAGCTTAATTTGTGTCCGCAATGGTTCGCTCGCACGCGAGGCAGTGCGTCGCGAACTTGGCTTAAGTGATTGGGATGACTTCGCCCGTGCAATGTCGACGTCCGCACCTGCGCGTTCTGCAGTGCTGCCGCTCGAACAAGACGAAATTACGCCGCGACGTAAAGCTGGTCGACTGTTTGTGGGTGCGCCTGTTGTTGGCTCATCACTCGCACTCGCAGCGGTCGAGGGCCAAGCCTTAAACTTAAGATTACATAGTCGCTGGATTGGAACAGCGCTTCACACCCTACGATTAACGGGAGGTGCTTCCGAGAATTCTGCGATCGCCCAAGTTTTTGCAGACGTTTTCGGCGTACCTGTTCAGCGTATTAAAATTTCTGATTCAGCAGCGCTCGGTGCGGCCATGCGTGCTGCGCATTCGGGTTTAGGTATCACGCTTTCACTTATGGAGGGGCAATTTTGCGTACCGGAATCACAGTTATTTAATCCGCGTAAAGAGTTAGCTCCTGCCTATGCAGTGCTCGAAGCTGAGTTAAAGGCACTTATTCTTCGTTAGATAAGCTATCGAGCGTCTTACTGCTTTCCTCTTTCCGGTTCCTGTCTTTGATTGTCGGTATACCTCCAACTCCCATGTCTCGTCCTGTTACTCTCTTTACTGGCCAATGGGCCGATCTGCCGCTGAAAGAACTTCTGCCGAAGGTAAAAGCGATGGGCTACGATGGCGTGGAGCTTGCTTGTTGGGGCGATCACTTTGACGTCCAACGTGCAGTTAAGGAAAAGGGATACGTCGAATCTCTCTGGGCGCTGCTTTCTAAGAATGATCTCGGTTGCTGGTCGATTTCGAGTCATTTGCTCGGCCAAGCCACCTGTGATCGTATTGATGAGCGCCACCAAGCTATCTTGCCTCCGCATGTTTGGGGTGACGGTAAACCGGAAGGCGTCAATGAACGTGCGTGCGCAGAGATGGCACTTACCGCTCAAGCCGCCCGCAAATTTTTCTCAGCCGGTAAATCGGCGATGAAGGGTCGCCCAGTCGGTTCTGGGAAAGCAGTTGTCAATGGATTCACCGGCTCTCCCATTTGGCATGCGCTCTATGCCTTCCCGCCAACGAGCCAGGAATACATTCAAGCAGGCTTTGATTTAGTCGGTAAGCGCTGGAAAAAAATCCTTAAGACTTTTGAGGAACAAGATGTTTATTTTGCACTCGAAGCGCACCCAACAGAAATAGCCTTCGATATTGCTTCCGCCCACCGCACATTGGCAGCGGTTGGTAATCACAAGCGTTTCGGATTTAATTTTGACCCGAGTCACTTTGCCTACCAGGGCGTTGACTACGTTCGCTTCATCCGAGAACTTAGCCCACACATTCACCATGCCCACATGAAGGATGTTTGGTGGGGTAAGGGTGACGGCACTGTGGGAGTCTTTGGCGGCCATACGGCGTTTGGCGACCCTCGTCGCAACTGGGATTTCCGCTCGGTTGGCCGTGGTGGAGTCGACTTCGAATCTATCATTGTTGCACTCAATGATATTCAGTACGCAGGGCCGCTTTCAGTCGAATGGGAAGACATTCGCATGGACCGTATTCATGGCGCTACCGAAAGTTGCACATACCTGCGTCAGCTTGATTTCCCCACGAATAAGGTAGCCTTCGATGCCGCCTTTGACCGTAAGCGTCAACGCACACGCTAAATTTTATGTCACGCAAAGTACGTTATGGTCTGATTGGCGGTGGTCGCGGAGCCTTTATTGGTGCTGTGCATCGAATCGCTGCTGCGATGGATGGCCGTATTGAATTAGTCTGTGCTGCGCTGAGCTCAGATCCAGAAGTCGCCCGCGCGTCAGCTGCCGACATATTGCTACCTGCCGACCGTGCTTACGGAACTATTTCGGAAATGGTGGAGCGCGAAAAAGCACTACCTGCTGACCGGCGTATGGAATTTGTCGCTATAGCTACACCTAATCATGTGCACTTTCAGGCTGCTAAAGCCGCCCTCGAAGCTGGGTTCCACGTCTTAAGCGACAAGCCAGCCACTCTGAATCTTGCGGAGGCCAAAGCACTTCGTGATATCGTCAAGAAAACTGGCAAGCTCTACGGGTTAACCCATAACTATACGGGTTACCCTTTGGTGAAGCAGGCTCGAGAACTTGTTCGTACAGGGACGCTTGGAAAAATTCGTAAGGTTGTCGTTGAGTACCCTCAAGGCTGGTTGGCTACACGCCTGGAGTCGACAGGGCAGAAGCAAGCTGCTTGGCGGTCAGACCCGAGTAAGTCCGGCGCTGGTGGCTGTGTGGGTGATGTTGGTACACACGCCGAAAATCTTCTCGAATATATTACGGGACTCAAAATCACAGAGCTGGCCGCAGATGCAACGCGCTTTGTCGAAGGCCGCGCCCTCGATGACGATATCAATGTGCTGGTACGACTTGAAGGCGGAGCCAAAGGCGTCTTGCACGCTTCACAAATTTCGGTCGGCGAAGAAAATAACTTAAACATCCGCGTCTACGGCGAAAAGGGCGGACTCGAATGGCACCAGCGCGAACCGAATACCCTGCAGGTAAAGCACCTGGATCGCCCGATAGAACTCTTCCGTACTGGCCATGGCTACCTTGGTGCCGCCGCGAAGCGTGCTACCCGTACGCCGCCTGCACACCCCGAGGGCTATCTAGAAGCCTTTGCGAATATCTACCGGAATTTCTCGGAGCACGTACTCGCAGTTGCGGAGAAGTCGCAACCCGATCCTCTCGCTTTAGATTACCCTGGTATTGATGATGCCGTTCGCGGCATGGCCTTCATTGAAGCCGTGGTGAAGTCTTCTGCGGCGAACGCAGCTTGGACGAAACTCGACGCTTAATTTAGCGATTCAGCGACCAGATAGCCGCGTTGAGTACGGTGGCGTAACTGACCCACAGCAAGTGGGGAAGTTGTAGCCATGCGGCGAGTCTGCTCTGTTGGCTGAGCATTTTGACTAACGCGGAGAGTGTGACAAGGTAGAGTCCGATATCAATCAGGGCTAGGCCAGGGCTGTGTGCTCTAAAGAAAAGTAGCGACCATGCTGAATTAAGTGCGAGCATTACAAACCAAGTCTTTTTGGTTAAACTACTCAGCGGCGAAGGTGCACGCCAGATGAGCCAAATCGAAATTGCCATGAGTATGTAGAGGGTTGTCCAAACAGGTCCAAATACCCAATTCGGCGGGTTGAAGGCAGGTTTTTGGAGCGTGGCGTACCACCCTTGTATCTCACTGACGGTCGCGAATGATCCGAGTCCGCCAATAGATAAGGTTATGCCAATAAGTATTCCTAGGGTAACCTTGGTGCCATGTGTTGCCGGTAGCTTCATGGGTGCAGAGTGCCGCTTTTAATCGAGAGAGCAAGGGTCTCGGCGTATCCCTCTTGCCTCCCTCCCGCTTTTTCATTCCTCCTTTCATAACCTTCTACCATGTCAGAGTCCTACATCCAGCAGCTTTTCGCCGAACGCATCGGTGGAGCGAACTACGGCAAGTCCACGGCCATCTATAAGTTTGAAAAAATTAAGCGTGCGAAGGCCGCCGCCCGAAAGGCTAAGCCCGATATCGCCTTGATTGACCTTGGTGTTGGCGAGCCAGACGAGATGGCATTTCCACAGGTAGTCAAAGCGCTGCAAGTTGAGTCTGCTAAGCCTGAAAACCGTGGTTATGCTGACAATGGCGGCGCAGATTTTAAACAAGCGGCAGCTCGTTATTTAAAAAACCTCTTTGGCGTCACTGTTGATCCTGAGACAGAAATCCTTCACTCCATTGGCTCTAAGGCCGCGCTCTCTATTCTTCCTGCCTGCCTGATTAATCCTGGCGATGTTGTGCTGATGACTGTGCCGGGTTATCCAGTTTTTGGTACCCATGCTAAGTATTACGGAGGCGTGGTTCATAATATTAAGCTCACTGCAGAAAATAACTTTCTGCCTGATTTGAAATCCATTCCTGCCGATACACTCGCTAAGGCGAAAGTGCTCGTGCTGAATTACCCGAATAATCCTACAGGTGCTGTCGCCACACGTGCGTTTTTTGAAGAGGTCGTCGCTTTTGCAAAAAAGCATCAATTAGTTGTTATTCAAGATGCCGCTTACGGCTCGCTACATTTTTCGGGCGAACAAATTTCGATTCTACAAGTTCCAGGCGCAAAAGATGTCGCCCTCGAACTTCACTCTCTCTTTCGAAGAGTCACAATATGACAGGCTGGAGAGTGGGCTTCGTCGCGGGTAGTGCGCTCTTGGTGAAGGCCTATGGTGACGTCAAAGACAACACCGACTCTGGTCAATTCCTTGGCATTCAGAAAGCTGGAGCTGCTGGGCTCGATGACACGTCAATCCCGAGGGATATTGCAGCCAAGTACTCTCGACGAATGGATCTTCTGACGAAGACCTTGCAGCGACTCGGCTTCCGTGCGCAAAAGCCATCGGCTGGATTCTTCCTCTATATGCCAGCGCCTAAATCGGCGAAGGGTCCATCCGGCCAAATTAGCTTCGATTCGGGTGAAGCT
>CAJBPJ010000046.1 GCA_903957465.1 uncultured Opitutia bacterium | reverse complement strand
TGGCGTAAGCTATAAGGCAAAGGGTCAGCGAGTGCATCCAGTTGTACGCGATCAGAGTAAAAGCGCGCACGGTAGTTAAAGAAGTCCGTCCCCTTGGTACCTGCAGCGACCGATGACATCGGGCCGTAATAAATACTTCTGTAGCCGCTTCCTATCCCTGCAGCGGCGTTTCCTTGTCGATAGGTCGTTTCTCCGGTGGCACCAGGGAAACATACCACTGGTCGCAAGGCTGCAGCAGGCAAACTGAGCACCCTGATCGCACCGCGGGTAACATCAGCGGCTGCTGTCTCCGAGGAAGCACACCAGAAGGTTAAACTCATTCCCACAACGTTTTGGGCGCAGAAATTCTGCTCATCCATTGTCCACCCAGTATTCGTGTTCGCTGCGTCTAAGGTGCCGCCCGATGCCATTTGCGTCGAAGAAATCAGGGTGCCTGTTGTCGCTGCCCCATACGGCGAAATGTAACTACGGGAGGCGTTGTACCAGTATGTAAAAGGCGTCCCCGTTGTCACCGTATTCAACGCAGCCGTGGGCACGGTGAGTATGGGTATGGCTTCATTGAAGGTATTCTGGGCATCAATGACGGTACGCTGCACGCAGTAGACTTGCTGGATGGTAGAGCCAGGGTTGTCGAACGGGGAACGTCGACCAATGCGGTAAGAGACCGCGCAAGTTTCTCCAGAAATCGCGGTACGTACACCTCCACTTGTACTCCAACGGGTGCGATCATTCGGTGACGCAAAGAACATGAGTACGGGTTGGAGGTCCGACGAAATATTTGCGAGCTTGAGAAGACCTGATGCATCGCCCGTGGCTTGAGGTGCGATAACCTCCATCCAACAACGGCCATCGGGACGGAAGACGGCCGTATTTAAATCGCGCTCCATGCTATCCAAGACTGAGCGCGCTTCTGCCTGTGTGGAAAGGTCAGCAACAACCTTATCATACGCAGACAGTGTATCAACGGCGACCTTGGTCACAATCAGCACTAAGACGATCATGATGGCCGAAGCTACGAGAAGCTCGACAAGTGTGAAACCCCGACGTGACTGGCGTGCAAAAGTTTTCATCGGTTAATGACGATCGTTTGCACGAGAACTGGCTGCTGATCGTTAGTGGCAGCCTTAAAGACCGTAGCGCTTTCGTATTCGTGGGGATAAAATTCAGCCACAATCGGCAAATAGGCTAAGGCGAAGTTGTCGACAGATGCTGGCAAAGATCCGCTAGCGTAAGTTGCAGTCGTGGGCTCGCCGGTTGTTGGATCTAATGTGACACGCTGGCCTACCAGTAATTTAGAAATTGTGAGTCGCACGCGCATCGGACTACCCAAAACGTTACGTGCCTGTGCTAGATCGGGCGTAAAGTTATCACTGGTCATGCGCACAACTTCAACCAACGCAGGATTGCCGTTGAGGGTGTAACCAGAAGGAACCAATTCACCTGCCGAGATGACTTGCTTGCGCTCGTAGACATAAACCCAAACGCCGTTGGCAGGTGTGTCTGCGTTCTTAAGCAGGTCATAGACGATATCAAAGTTCGGCTTATCGGCTGTGTTATCTAAATAGCTCGCTGCGCCCGCATTGGTGCTAAGTCCGCTACTTACAGTGAGGTCTTTGAAGATAATGCGCGGATTATCCAGCGCCGTGACCAAACCCTGCGCAGAC
>CAJBPJ010000045.1 GCA_903957465.1 uncultured Opitutia bacterium | reverse complement strand
CTCGAATGTCCCTACGTCGCTGGTTTCGGGCTCGCTCGCTTTGGGGGCAAGCCGCTGGCAGACGGTTTGGCGCGTGATTATGCCAACAGCCTTGGCGGGCGTATTCTCTGCGGTGATGATTGGATTTGGACGTGCCGTCGGCGAAACTATGATCGTGGTGATGGCGACGGGGAACACGCCCGTCATGGAGATGAATCCATTTAACGGCATGCGGACGCTCTCGGCCAATATTGCCGTCGAGCTACCCGAAGCTCCTCTCGGCCACACCCACTACCGTGCGCTCTTCTTGGGAGCCTGCTGTTTATTCTTACTGACGTTTATTCTCAACACGGCTGCCGAATTACTCCGCCAGCGCCTACGTGAACGTTACAAAGTCGTCTAATCATGAACGCCCCCGCAGCTCAGAAATCGAATACCAGCGCCCCTTCGGGTGAGGCCTTCGTCTGGTTTACGGGCGTCGGTTTGCTCTTCGGTTTAGGCATGGTGGTGATGCTTGTCGGTGTGATCGTCACCCAAGGTCTGGCTGTCTTTGGTTCACCGGAAGTCGTCCGCGTCGAATTAAAGGACGGACGTGTCTTGCTCGGCCCGTTGGCACAAAATCGCCTGAAGCCAGGTACGCCGCCTGCCGAAGGTAAAATGGAGCGGCAATACCAAGTCGGTCTCCGTGAGGTGAACGGTCAATCTTACCAGTGGATTGATGAAAGTATTATTAAGTCCGAGAGCACGCCGCCATCCGTGATGGCTCTCGAGCGGATGGAAAATGGTGCCGCCTTTGTGCTGCCGCAGGAGCTGAAGATGACTAATGGACAAAAAATTGCGGTCTCTGATCCTTTGTTCGTGCAAACATTGCAGCGCGAAGTTTCAGCTGCAGCCGAATTGCGCGAAAAGATTATATCGATTGAACGTGGTCAAATTGGTGCGGTGAATAGCGATATGCAGTCTGCGAAAATCGCTCTGCGAAAAGCCGAAGACCGCAAGGGTGATGTCGCGGCAGCTAAGGCGGAGCTTGATGCACTCGAAAAGTCTTACCAAGCCCTAGCGGCTGAAGCCCGTCAGCTGCGCGCGACGGATGCAGGAGGGGTTCTCAGTGCGAAGGATGGAGCTGGCCGTGCCATTGAGATACCTGTGAGTGCGGTCGTTCGATTCTGGCAGCCCAATGTAATGTCGTGGTGGGATAAGCTCACTTTAGCACTTTCGCGTGGGTGGGATTTCGTTTCGACCGATCCACGCGAAGCCAATACCGAAGGCGGATTGTTGCCGGCGCTTTTTGGTACCTTTGTCATGACCGTTTTCATGAGCGCGATGGTCACGCCATTTGGTGTGATTGCCGCAATTTATCTTCGTGAATACGCTAAGCAAGGGACGGTGCTTCGCTTGGTGCGTATCAGTGTTAACAATCTCGCGGGGGTTCCTTCGATTGTCTTTGGTGTCTTTGGTCTTGGATTCTTTGTCTACGTCTTAGGTGGAAGCATCGACCAACTCTTCTTTGCCGACCAACTGCGTTATAATAACAACACACCGGTCTTTGGTACCGGTGGTTTGCTCTGGGCTTCGCTTACCCTGGCGCTGATGACCTTGCCGGTGGTGATTGTGGCGACCGAAGAAGCCCTTGTCGCCGTCCCGCGTGGAGCCCGTGAGGCTTCGCTGGCTTGCGGAGCTTCCAAATGGCAGACGATTCGCAATGTCGTCCTTCCGGCGTCCGCACCGGGTATCCTCACGGGTGTGATTCTGGCGATGGCCCGTGGGGCAGGGGAAGTTGCCCCATTGATGATTGTGGGCGTGGTCAAACTTGCGCCGACATTACCCCTCGATAGCACATTCCCATTCCTGCATGCCGATCGGAAATTCATGCACCTTGGTTTCCATATTTACGACTTAGGTTTCCAGTCGCCGGATTCGGATGCGGCTAAGCCGATGGTCTTTGCCTCAACACTTTTGCTCCTCGCGCTCGTGGTTTTCTTAAACCTGGGTGCGATTACCATCCGCAATCGTCTTCGTGAACGCTACAAAACCTCTACCTTCTAACATTGTCACACCCATGACTGTCACACCCTCACGCATTCAGGTAAAGTCGTCCACGCCCAGTGACGGACGTACCGACTATATCCACATCAAGGATTACGGCTTCTGGTATAGTGATAAAAAAGCCCTCGATGCCATCACCCTGACAATCCCCGAGCGACAGGTGACTGCGTTCATCGGACCATCGGGTTGTGGTAAGTCGACCTTGTTGCGAAACCTCAACCGTATGAACGACCTTGTCGATCATGTGCGGCACGAGGGCGATATTACGGTGGATGGACGCTCCATTTACGACCCGACAGTCGAAGTGATTTCGCTGCGTCGTCGTATTGGCATGGTTTTCCAAAAATCAAACCCCTTCCCGAAGTCCATTTACGAAAATGTTGTCTACTCGCTTCGCATTGCAGGTGTGAGTGACCGCAGTGTCTTGGACGAAGTTTGCGAGGCCTCGCTCCGTCGTGCCGCCCTCTGGACTGAAGTGAAAGATCGCCTGCAAGACAGCGCGCTCGGGCTCTCCGGTGGCCAGATGCAGCGTCTGTGTATTGCACGGGCAATCGCCAACCGTCCTGAGATTTTGCTGATGGACGAGCCTTGTTCGGCGCTCGACCCGATTGCCACCGGTAAGATCGAGGAACTCATCCACGAACTCAAAACCCAGTTTACCATCGTGATTGTCACTCACTCGATGCAACAAGCTGCCCGCGTTTCTGATCGTACGGCCTTTTTCTATCTCGGAAAATTGATTGAGACGGATTTAACTGAAAAAATCTTTATGAATCCTGCCCAGGCCCAGACTGAGGCTTACATCTCGGGCCGTTTCGGTTGAGTTCTATTTACTCCACCGCGCATTCACTCTATCACTTACTACCATGCAACGTTACTTCCACGAAGAACTCCGCCAGCTCCGCGACGACCTTGTCCTCATGGGCGAACGCACGCTCGATATGACTCGTCTCTCACTCCGTGCTCTGGAGGAAGGCGATAATGGCCTCGCCCTTCAGGTCCGCGGTATGGACGACGGTGTCGACGACCTTGAAAAACGCGTTGACCGCGAAATCATGCGTTACCTGACACTCTTCGGTCCGATGGGTGGCGACGTCCGCTTGCTTTTGGCAGCACGTGATATTGGACACGACCTTGAGCGCGTTGCCGATGAGGCATCCGTGGTTGCCCGTCGTGTATTGACGATTTCGGACCGCGGTCCGTTGAAGGATCTGTTGCATGTTCCTGTTGAGGGACGTTTGGCGACCGCGGCTCTGCGCAATGCGATGGATGCCTTTATTGAGGGTGATATCGTTAAAGCGCGTTCAGTGCTCGAGGGTGACGCTGAGATCGACCGCTTAAATCGCGAAAACTATATCGCGCTCTTTGGTAAGGCAGGCGATGCCGCCAAAGTCTCGGCCTCGCACGTCGAACTCATCTTCATCTCCAAGGCCTACGAACGCATCGGCGACCACGCCAAAAATATCGCCGAGCAAGTCATCTTCTTGCTCAGCGGTGAAGACGTTCGCCACGCCCGCTAACGTTTGTCTTTAGACCTTAGTCCTTCAGCTTTAGTCTCCCGCTTCAGCTTTAGTCTCCCGCTTTAGTCCTTAGTCCTTTAGCTTTAGTCTCGTCTCAGTTCCCCGCATCTCTCGCAACTGCTTCGGCGAAGTAGGTGAGGATGAGATCGGCGCCGGCGCGGCGGATGGCTAAGAGTGATTCGTTGCGTGCGGTCCGTAAGTCAATCCAGCCACGTTCAGCGGCGGCGTGGAGCATGGCGTATTCGCCGGACACTTGGTAAGCGGCGAGGGGGATGTCGGTGGCATTGGCGACATCACGGATGATGTCGAGGTAGGCCCCGGCAGGTTTTACCATTAAGAGATCAGCACCTTCAGCGGCGTCGAGTAGTGCTTCGCGCACGGCTTCGCGACGGTTGGCTGGGTCCATTTGGTAGGTGGACTTGCTGATGGCTTGTTCGCCAGGTTTACGGGCACTCCCGACGGCATCGCGGAAGGGACCATAAAAGGCCGAGGCATATTTGGCGGAGTAGGCGAGAATGCCTGTTTCGGTGTGTCCGGCGGCGTCGAGAGCTGCGCGAATCGCGGCGACACGTCCGTCCATCATATCGGAAGGTGCGACAAAATCGGCTCCCGCTTGGGCGCAGAGCACTGACATCTTAGCGAGGGTGGCGACAGTGCGGTCATTATCCACATCGCTGCCGTCGGCTGTAAGTACGCCGTCATGTCCATGGGTCGTGTATGGATCGAGGGCGACGTCTGCGAAAATGACGGTTTCGGGCGACGCTTGCTTAATGGCGCGGATAGCCCGGTAGATGAGGGCGTTTGGATTCAGAGCTTCTGCACCCTCGGCAGTCTTTCCGCTTTCAACTTTGGGAAAGAGGGCGACGCCGTGGATACCGAGTGCGTTGAGTTCTGCGCATTTTTTACCGAGATCCTGGAGCGGGATGCGGGATTGTCCGGGTAACGAGGCAATAGGCTCAGGGGTGGCACCTTCCGTAACAAATAGAGGCTGGATGAGGTGTCGGGGGGCAACGTCGCTTTCCCCGAGCATGGCACGGATGCCTGCCGTTGCGCGCAGGCGCCGAAGGCGAATGGGGATATTGAGCGACATCGAAGGAAAGATAATGTTGAACCTAAAGCCTCAGGAAAGGTCAAATGCTACATGGAAAGTCTCGTCCATCGCCGTCAATTCCTCGTCGCCCTAGCCCTGGCGCCATTCATTGGCCCAAAGCTCTTTGCACAAACCGATCTACCGCAACCTGCCTTGCTGGGTGATGGTTCCGCTGGGATTAAGGAGGGGTGGACGATGGTTGTTTTCCCGGACACGCAGAATTACGCGAAGTATGCCAAGAACCAGGGCAACTTTGAACGGATGTGTCAGTGGGTTGCTGACCACCGAGAGGCTTGGAAAATCAAAGTCGCTATGCACGAAGGCGATATCGTTGAGCAAAACGGTATTACGGTAGGTGGAGGGCAGGGCGGTGGGGATCAGGATTCAGCTTCGCAGTGGACGAGTGCTCGGCGTGCGCTCGATAAAATTAAAGATCAATTACCTGTTGTCATGGCGACGGGTAATCACGATTACGGTCCACGTTCAGCTGAAAATCGTAACAGCCAATTCCCAAAATATTTTCCGCTCGATTGGAACCGTCACACCTTGCCGCAAAAAGATGGTGGCATTCTGATTGAGACAGCACCGAATGCATTTGGCGTACAGACACTCGAGAATGCCGCTTATGAATATAAGCCACCCTTTGGACGTCCCATTCTGCTCGTTTCGCTGGAATGGGCGCCACGCAAAGCGGTGGTCGATTGGGCTCGTGCGGTTTTTGCCCGTCCGAAATATGCCCAGCACTTAGGCATCTTACTCACGCACTGTTTCCTTAAGGATAATAATCTACGCGAGGGTCAGGGTGAAAATCTTCCCACTGAGCCGGGTAACCCTCATTGGTATAAAACAGGTAAAGACGGAGATACCCATGACGGTGAAGATCTCTGGAAAGCTTTGGTGAAAGATGCTCCGCAAATTCAGCTCGTCTTTAATGGACACGTCATGGGAGCCCATGTGGGTTACCGTGTTGATAAGGCAACCGCCGGGCACGACGTACACCAGATGCTCTTTAACGCCCAAGGACTCGGGGGAGGTTCTTACGAGAAGGGTAATGGTGGTGATGGCTGGATGCGTTTGGTCACATTTGAGCCGGATGGTCAGACGGTCTCGGTGCGTACGTTCTCCACGCTAAAGCTTGATCAAGGGAAGACGCCTTGGTGGGACCACCCTCGCTGGCGCTATACATTGAAGATCCGCTAAGACGTCCGGCTAAAGGCGTCGTCAGCCTTTGTGCCATCCTGTCACGCCTGCCCCTGTTTTGTCCATTGTGACAGGGTTTGTGGAGAGGTTGCGCCTTTATCTATGGGGGTTTGCCGGGGGTAACCCTTGGCACGCGCCTTGCACATAGGGAGTAGCATTTAACACCAACAAACCAACCAACCCACACAACAATGGCTAAAATACTCGGCATCGACCTCGGCACGACCAACTCGTGTATGGCAGTACGCGAAAGCGGCGAAAACGTCGTCATCCCTAACAGCGAAGGCGGACGTACCACGCCCTCGGTCGTCGCGTTCGCAAAGAACGGCGACACGCTTGTTGGCCAAGCTGCCAAGCGCCAGGCGGTCACCAATCCTAGCAATACGATCTTTTCGGCTAAGCGCTTGATTGGTCGCAAGTATGCAGAAGTAAAACAAGTTGCCTCGAAGCTCCCGTACAAAGTGGTCGAAGGCAAAAACGGCGACGCGGCCATCGAGTGTCTTGTGAATGGCGAGAAGCGCGTTTTCACACCGCAAGAAATTGCCGCCAAGGTCTTGGCGAAGCTAAAGGCAGATGCGGAATCTTATCTCGGCGAGAAAGTCACTCAGGCGGTGATCACAGTTCCTGCTTACTTCAATGATGCACAACGTCAGGCCACCAAGGATGCCGGCACCATTGCAGGGCTAGAGGTGCTGCGAATCATCAACGAGCCGACTGCAGCTTCACTTGCTTACGGTCTAGACCAGAAGAAAGATGAAAAGATTGCTGTCTATGACTTAGGTGGCGGTACCTTCGACGTCTCTGTACTCGAAATTGGTGATGGGGTCTTTGAAGTTCGCGCGACCAACGGCGACACCGAACTTGGTGGTGATAACTGGGACGAGCGTCTGATTCAGTGGCTCGTCGACGGCTTCAAGGCCGAGAATGGTATCGATCTCTCGAAAGATGCCATGGCTCTGCAGCGCTTGAAGGAAGAAGCCGAGAAAGCGAAAATTGCTCTATCTTCTGCGAACTCGGTCGACATCAATCTGCCCTTCATCACTGCGGATGCTTCTGGCCCTAAGCATCTCAATGTGAGTCTTTCACGCGCACAGATGGAGAAAGTCTGCGACGATTTATTTGCCCGTACGCGCAAGCCTTTCGAGTCCTGCTTGAAGGATGCGGGTATCGCGATGTCACAGATCAACGAGCTCGTGCTCGTCGGCGGTATGACGCGTATGCCTAAGGTTATCGAACTCGCCAACGGCTTGGCAGGTAAGGAAGCGCACAAGGGTGTGAATCCTGACGAAGTTGTCGCCGTGGGTGCAGCTATCCAGGGCGGCGTCCTCCAGGGCGAAGTCAAAGATGTACTCTTGCTCGATGTGACCCCGCTTACCCTGGCGATTGAAACCATGGGTGGCGTGGCTACGGCGATGATTGAGCGCAACACCACGATCCCTACGAAGAAGTCGCAGGTCTTCTCGACCGCTGCCGACAATCAACCGCAGGTTGATATTGTCATCCTCCAGGGCGAACGTCCCATGGCTAAAGACAACAAGCAGCTCGGTACCTTCCGTCTCGACGGGATTGCTGCTGCTCCCCGCGGGATGCCTCAAGTCGAAGTCACCTTCGATATCGATGCCAATGGTATCCTCCATGTCTCTGCTAAAGATAAAGGTACCGGTAAGGAGCAGAAGATTACGATCTCAGGTTCTTCGGGTCTCTCGAAAGACGAAGTTGAGAAACTACGCAAAGAAGCGGAACTCTATGCCGACGAAGATAAGAAGGCACGCGAAGCTGCCGAAGCACGCAATCAGCTCGATTCACTCGTCTTCCAGGTCGACAAACAATTGAAGGATCACGGCGACAAGTTCCCTGGCGATTCAAAAGCGCAAACCGAAGCTGCGATTGCTGAGGCGAAGGAGCTATTGAAGAAGCCTGATGCCGACGCGGAGGCAATTAAGGCTGCCACCGAGAAGATCTCCAAAGCAGTCGAGCCTGCCTCTGAGGCACTCTACAAAGCAGCCACCGAATCTGCCCAAGCGCCTACCGGTGAATCCGCAAAGCCTAAGGACGATAAGGTCGTCGATGGCGACTTCGAGGTCGTCGACGAGCCGAAGAAGTAAACGTACCAGTCTTGTATCTAAAGGGCCAGCCTGCGGGCTGGCCCTTTGTTTTGAAACTAATCACTAAAGAAGGGGTAGTAGTAGCGTGATTCTGTAAGTTGCCTGTTGATTTATGGAGGGATTACATTGTTAAACATTACCGCTTTACACCTTTGCCTCTTAATCAATTTCAGTCTTCGGGCGACATGCGGCGTGCTCGCAGTCCTTACATGGAGAACCTGCACCGAATGGTTATGGGGTCTGGAGGGTATTTTAATGCCCACTTACACCTCGACCGTTCGGGTACTTATGATGCTACCCTTAAGTTGCTAGGTTTGGGCAACGACTCTGCATCCCATTTATCGCTCTCCAAGAAGCACTCCATTATACCGCTCATCCATGCGAGTGATTGCTATGAGCCGCGGCAGCTCGAACAAAGGGTACAGGGAATTGTCGATTTATTGGTCGCGAATGGAACTACCCGTGCTGACACGGTTGTCGATGTGACTGCCGATCGCGTTGGTTTGACGGCTCTTGAGTCGCTCGGGCGCATTCGTGAGCGCATGAAGGGTAAGCTCGATTTACGGTTAGCGGCATACTCTCCGCTCGGTTTTCGCGATGATGAACCACGTCGCTGGTCATTACTTGAAGAAGGCGCGGCCATTGCGGACTTCATCGGTGGCTTGCCCGAGCGTGATGACCAAGCGGATTACCCTGAGCACATAGGGTATGATGTTTGCTGTCGGCGCCTGTTGGAACTCTCCGCGCGTTTAGGTAAAGCTATCCACATCCATGTCGATCAACTTAACCATCCGTCTGACAATGGTGCGGAGCGGGTAGTCCGCTTGGTGCGCGAAATGGGTTTAGGTGTTCCCCGCGGACAAGAACCTAAAATCTGGCTTATCCATGTGATTTCACCTTCGACGTATGATGAGGCACGTTTCCAATCTTTGTTAACTGAACTCGCTAGCCTCAATATCGGTGTCATTTGTTGTCCCTCGGCCGCCCTAAGTATGCGGCAGATTCGTCCTACGTTAACGCCAACGTTTAATTCGATTGCCCGCGTCTTAGAGATGTTGGCGGCAGGTGTCCAAGTGCGCATCGGCTCTGATAATCTTTGCGACATTACGTCTCCTGCTGGAACCGTTGATTTGATGGACGAAGTTTTCGCTCTCGCAAATGCCGTGCGGTATTACGACTTGGAGGTTCTTGCCCTGGTCGCTGCAGGCAAGCCACTGCCTGAAGCAGCTCGGGCACGTGTTGCCGACCACCTCGCACATGATCAATCCGAGGTGGCACGAATCGCTGAAAAGCTGCGCACGCGTCGCGGGGGTATTTCCGGATGAAATCAGTTAGCGCTGACAGTGTTTTTCCAGATATTTTAACTCTTCTTAAGCAACAGGCTACGGATTTTGGAAAAAAGGGTGCCCTTGAGTTTGAGGGTAGTGAAACAATCAGCTATCGGGACCTTCACGACAGGGTCATTGCTACTGCGGAGCGACTGTCCGGAGCGATTCTAGCGAAGTCGGCGCAACGTCCGCGTATCGGTATTGTCATGCCCAATGGACTGCAGATGGCGACGACACTCCTGAGCGTTACGATTCTCGGCGTCGCAGTACCATTTAATCCTAGCTATACCCTCGTTGAGTTTGAGGCATATTTTAGGGAGACAAAAATTAATGCTCTTATCGTTTCAGCCAAAGATGGTAACTATGCGGTGTTGGCAGCGACGGCGTTAGGAATCCCTGTTATTCGTATAGATAAAGATGGCGCGGTGATCGCCCCTTTTATTCAAGCGAGTCCGCTATCTGCGCCACAGCCTGACGATGTTGCTTTAGTTCTCTTAACGTCTGGCTCTACGGGTCGCGCCAAGTCTGTTCCCCTGACGCACCGCAATGTCTGCACCTCTGCCCGTGACGTCTGCCGTTCGATGGCACTTTCGTCCTCAGATCGTTGTTTGGCGATGTGGGAGCAATACCACGTGGGTGGCCTTGTTGATCTCTTGCTCGCACCGCTGGCATCGGGTGGCACGGTTATTTGTACCAAAGGATTTAGCGCACCGGAATTTTACCGTTTGTTGGACGTAGCCAAGCCGACGTGGTTCCAGGTCGTTCCGACGACACTCAACGACATCGTCGGACATGCCCGTCGCCAAGGACTAAGCCCTCGGGGTACATCGCTGCGTTTCTTGCGCTCGGTGGCGGCTGCGTTGTCGCCGCGCTTGATGGCTGAAGCCGAAGAACTTTTCCAACTTCCAGTCATTACGACCTTTGGAATGACCGAAGCGGGCCCACTGATCACGTCGACACCTCTCCCGCCCGCGATTCGCAAACCTGGCTCAGTCGGTAAGTCGTGCGGGTGTGAAATCCGTATCGCCGACGCCCAAGGCATCAGTTTACCTACGGGTACTGAAGGTCAAGTGGCTATCCGCGGTGACAACGTCTTCCACGGTTATGAAGGTGACGCATTAGCCAATGCCGCTCAATTCCGTGACGGCTGGTTCTTTACGGGTGATCTCGGACGTCTAGATGCTGATGGTGAACTGACTTTAACAGGTCGCCTTAAACAGCTCATCAATCGTGGTGGTGAAAAAGTTAATCCACAAGAAGTGGATGACGCGCTGGTCTCGCACCCCGCGGTCGCCGAGGCTGCATGCTTCCCGGTTGCCCATGCCACGTTAGGGGAGGATGTTGCTGCTGCGGTGGTTCTACGAAGTGCTACGACTGTTGACGAAATCCGTCATCACCTCGCTACGTTGCTCGCAACCTTTAAGATCCCTGCACGGATTCAGGTCATGGAAAGTTTGCCGCGGAATGCCGTGGGCAAGGTTGATCGACTCGCCCTTGCTGAAGCGATGGCCAAAGCAGACGCCCATGCAGTCAATACGTCTGCTGTGGTTTCGCCTTTAGAAGAACGTATTGCCAAGGTTTGGGCTCGAGAACTGAACCTGCCGAACGTGAGTGCTGACGCTGATTTTCGCTCCATAGGCGGAGACTCTCTTTCAGCTGTGCGCATTTTTCTAGCAATTGAAACTGAACTTGGACACGCACTGCCCAAATCTTCATTAACGAAGATTCACACAGTGCGTGATATGGCCCGGGTTATTGAAAATATCGATTTGGATAGTGCGGCTCCATTGAATATTGACGCATCTGTTGCACTCACTGCGCTTGAAGTTCGCGCACTACAGAGTATTTTATTTTTAGGAGAACTTAAACCAGCCTATGTCGGCAGTACGATAGGTGTTCATAATAGCGATGGTGTACTGCCACCTATATATTTTGGCTATAATAACGCTAACACGGATACAGCACTTATGGCTGAGATGTGGGGTGAAGATCAGCCAATTTATCCTTTTTATTCAGGGGGAAAGCTTTTCCCGAACGATGACGCCATGCTTGACCGCATGGCCATGCATTATGCAGCCGAAATTCAGCGCATACAGCCAAAGGGTCCATATCGCATCGGCGGTAATTGCAAAGGAGGATGGATAGCGGCACGCATAGCTAAGCAATTGATTGCTGAAGGTAATGAAGTCTCTCACCTCATCTTGTATGAGTATGCCGATGCTATGCTTGCGAGTTTGCCGATTCGACAGCTCCTTATCTTTGGTAAAATAAGTGCTCGCTTTGAGTATCGTGAGATTGGTTTAACGCCGAAAGGTCTGACAATCCCATTTGCGGTTCGACCTGTCATTGCCTGGTTCGATGGAAAACACGGAAACTTTTACCGTCCAAATACACTCAAGCAGATCATTGGCATCATTAAGTGTTACCTGAATGATACTCCACTGCCTGCTTCTTTGTCAGAGTCCCATAGTCGATATGTTCTCTTCTTCCACCAAAACCGGTTATTCTTCCGATTATACGTTAAATGCTTCAGTGCGTGGTTAAGGTTGAAACGTGCATTCGCTCGGTAGATCAGACTCGATTGTCTGAAGGTCTGTGTAATTTTTAGGCGTTATGATTTAGTATCGAGACTAAGTATAGTCTGCGAGGCTCTGTCAGCGACCCTTGGTCGGCAGTCGGTGCAGGACCCCGGGGAACTCGCGGTCGAGTGTCGCTAGGTCACTCTCGTAAGTGCGTGTGATTTCGGCAAGCTCGCTGGCGGAGAATGGTTGAAAGCGGGTGCGACCCGTATCCTCCGCAGCCAACTTTGCGCATCGTTCGATGCGTTCTCGTCGGCTCAGGCTCCGGTCAAGCGCATGGATACGGTCAATGGTTTCGGCCGACATGCCGCGTGTGCTCGTCGGAGTCTCGAGCGATGGCCAGTCGCCCAGTGGCTTGCCGATGAGTAAGTCGAGGCAGGCATCAGGGTTGGCGATGTAATCCTCGAAAGTCCAGACGACGAGTCGCGCCTCAGGAAAGCCCTTGCGTATACGGCGCACGAGGTCGGTCCAGCTCGGGGGATTAGCTAAAGAGCTTTGGCGAATTTCCGTGATGTTCGGTATGCCGCGTGCGCCAGCGCGCAGGCACTGTGAATAGGCAGACGGGATGATGTTCGCTGGGTTGCGGATAGAGAGGAAGAGGGTGGCGGGAGCGCCCTTGAGCAAGTCGCGCAGATTCCGCATGCGCTCCTCTGCCTCGGGGTAAAACACCGAACTGATTAAACCGTTGGATAAACCCAGTAGCTGCTCTTCGGAGATGAGAAGGGTCGGGAGGCGCTCCACGGATTGAATGCGGCGCAGGTCATACCACTGAGACATTTGTCGGAACGGCCAGCGTTCCCTGAGTTTAAAAAACTTTAACTGAGGACGTACTGTCTTCGCGAAGCGGACTTGGCGCAGCGTATTGCGCGTTGGGTAGTCGATACCCTGTGAGGTGAGCACATCCCTACGTAGCGCGAGAATGTCCTGTACGTGGGTTGTCGCGGTCTTGTGTGCCCCGATATGTATACGCCAGCTCTCAGGGTATGCTTTCATACGGGCTTCCAATCGGTTCCAAAAGTCCATCGCAGGCAAGTGCTAACAGCGTCGCCATTGTCGCTTGTCTCGCAACCCAGTAAGGGATAGCCCTTTGCCTGTCCATGGCCTCCGTCTCTGAAGACCTATTTGCCCGCGCCCAGAAGATGATTCCGGGTGGGGTTAATTCTCCCGTGCGGGCATTCCGTTCTGTTGGGGGTACGCCGTTCTTTACGGTCAAGGCCAACGGTGCGCGCCTGACCACCGCCGATGGGCAGGAGTTGATCGACTTTGTTCTGACCTGGGGTCCGGCGATTCACGGTCACAATGAACCCTCTATTCGTGCGGCCATCGCAGGTGCACTCGAACGCGGTACGAGTTTCGGTACACCCAATCCTCTCGAAGTTGAAATGGCCGAGCTCATTCTCGCATGTGTCCCGGCGGTTAAAAAAGTGCGCATGACCAATAGCGGTACCGAGGCGACCATGTCGGCCATCCGACTTGCGCGCGGCTATACGGGGCGTTCGAAGATTATTAAATTCTCCGGTTGTTACCATGGTCACGTCGACTCGCTGCTCGTGAAGGCTGGTTCGGGTGCGCTCACCCAAGGCAATCCTGACTCCGCGGGTGTCACCCCGGGTACAGCCGCCGATACGGTGGTTGTTGAGTACAATAACCTACCTGCACTCGAGCAGGCCTTTAAGGCTAACCCTGGTACTATTGCGGGCGTCATCCTTGAGCCTTTCCCGGCGAACGTCGGCCTCATCTTGCCCGACGCTGGCTTCCTCGCGGGCGTACGCGCGCTGTGTACGCGTGAGGGCTCGGTACTTATCTTTGATGAAGTGATGACTGGCTTCCGGCTTTCGCTGGCCGGCACCCAAGGGCTTCACGATGTTGTCCCTGATCTCGTTTGTCTCGGTAAAATTATCGGTGGCGGACTTCCTGTCGGCGCCTTTGGTGGTAAGGGAGAGATCATGGATAAACTCGCACCGCTCGGTCCGGTTTATCAGGCGGGTACATTGAGTGGCAATCCGTTGGCAATGGCTGCGGGTCTTGCTGCGGTCCGTAAATTGCGCGACGAGAATCCATTTGCGCGACTCGATGTGCTTGGACGTCGCGTGCGCGACACATTGTTGAGTGCGGCGAATCGTAAAGGTATCCCGTTGCAAGTGCCACAAGTCGGTTCGATGTTCGCGTTATTCTTTAATGCATCCTTAGTTCGTAATTACGATCAAGCGATTGCCTCCAATGGTGACCTGTATCGTAAGGTCTTCCGTTACGCACTCGACCATGGTGTCTACCTGGCGCCATCGCCTTACGAGACAGCATTTATTTCGACGGCTCATGAAGGTGCGGACATCGAGCGGGCCTGTACGGTTCTCGATGCAGCTATCCAATCCCTCTAATCCATGGGTAATATTGCATTCATCGGTTCGGGTCGGATGGCATCAGCGATGGTCGCGGGCCTTTTACGTTCAAACGCCTATGAGCCACACCAAATTGCGTGTATTGGTGGAGCAGGGACGACGTCGTTGTTACTTTCGCAGGAGACCGGTATCCGTTTGGCCAGTTCAGCAGCCGATGTTTTAATGGATGCCGATGCCGTGATTGTCGCCTGCAAGCCTCAACAATTTGCAGGTCTCGATCGCGAGTATGGTATTAAGTCTTCGGGTAAACTCGTCATTTCGGTGTTGGCGGGAATACGACTCGAAAAACTCGCTACGTTTTTCCCACAAGCTCGTGCAATTGTGCGCACGGTACCGAATACACCTGGAGCAATCGGGAAGGGGATAACTGTTTGGTCGTCCGCTACCGCCCTTTCAGTCAAAGACCGCGACGTATTGAGCGCACTGTTGGATGGCCTCGGCGAATCCTTGGAGCTGCCAGAAGAACAGTTGGACGCAGTGACGGCCATTAGTGGCAGTGGTCCAGGTTTCTTCTTTGAGTTTTTGGCGGCGTATGAAGCCGCGGCACGTCACTTGGGTTTACCGCCCCAGGTGGTTCGTCAGCTTGTACGTGAAACCTTTAAAGGTTCTTTGGCGCTCGTTGAGAGTACGGGTGAGAAACCTGAAAGTTTGCGTGACCAAGTGACATCGCCAAACGGTACCACGCGTGCGGGGTTAGACGCGCTCGACAAAGCAAACTTGCGCGACGCGATTGCCGCGGCGCTGATAGCTGCGCGTGATCGTTCTCGCGAGTTGAGTCGCTAATTTTTTGGTGTTTAGGTCCTACAGGGGGCGTTAGATTTGCACTCGCTTCATTCAGAAACGATACCATAAAGGTGCTCAGTTATGAAACTCGCCTCCACCATCGTTGCCTCGTTACTTGGCCTGATCTTCGTCGTCTTCGGACTGAATTTCTGGTTCCACTTCATTGCCGTACCTTCACCTGCTGAAGGTACCCCTGCATCTGCCTTCATTGGTTCGATGTACGGCTCCGGCTACTTAGCTGCCGTCAAGGTCATCGAAGTTCTCGGTGGTCTCGCGCTGCTCATTTCTTGCACCCGTCGTCTGGGTATCGTGCTTATCGGTGCGGTCACATTCAATATTGCTGCGTTCCACGTGGCCTTCTTCGGTTGGGCTAGCCTGCTCGATCCAGTTGTTGGCTTCGCCAT
>CAJBPJ010000044.1 GCA_903957465.1 uncultured Opitutia bacterium | reverse complement strand
GTGGGGACGCGTAGTTGAATACCTCGAGCTTTACCACCAGTCACGCGCATGGTTAAACGCTCCTCATCCAATGACGGCGGTCAACGGCGTTCCGCACCCAGCACCTGGCGTCGTGGCGACCAACAAGTGGTGCGTCCGCCAATGGTCGCACGCACCAAGGCAGTGCGCGTGCGTGGACAACGCCCTCCTTTTTCCCAGCGATGGTTAAAGAGCCAGCTATCAGGTGGGTCTGACCAATCCTTACCAATAACACGTAGGGCATCGCGACAGACCTCTCTTAAGGTGCTGTGTAATTTTCTCACCGCTTGTGGACTAAAATCACCTGCTTTCGCACGAGGATGAAACCCTGCACGCCAGAGAACTTCATCGGCCATCCAATTGCCAATGCCTGGGAAGCGCTCTTGCATTAACAGCACGGCCTTAATCGTTGTGCGCGCGCGTCTTCGCAAAAAGGCCGCAACAACTCCAGGGGTAAACTCTGACGATAAAATTGCGGGTGGGATTTTTGCCCACCATGGAGGCGTCTCAGGCCCTGACCAAAATTGAATCCGCCCAAATTGTCGTGGATCGACAAAGATTAATTCGCATCCGTTGCGCAGGGTTAGTTTAAAATGATCGTGCCGGCGGAGTTTTTGCTTCGTGGGAGTAGCTTCAAGTTTGCCCGTCATGCCAAGGTGCACGCCCAGCCAGGCCCCGTTTGAAAAACACAGTGCTATCTGCTTTGCCGCGGCCAGTGACTGGATGATCTTTGCCCCAACGAAAGCTCGGTTCATAGCTTTGACGTCAATGCCGCGCCCGACCCTTGCTTTTGAATTTAGGTAAGCCTTTGCAACGGTTTGCCCTAGGCCGCCGTCCCACTGCTTCCGGAAATATTCCACTTCGGCGAGTTCAGGCATGGGTTGAGACTCTAAAAGACGAACTTCGGGCAAAACTGCAAGTCGGGCTCAATCAATCATTCCTTGCTGGCCTCTTCTTTCGCACTCCGGGGTTGTCCCGGCTGGTTGACCCGCCAACTGTTAATGAATGTCCGTTGGCTCTACAGCCCTGCCTTTCAAAATTAGTGCACTCATCTTTCTACAAGATGCACAGGGCCGCCAGTTGCTTATACGTCGAACCAAAGCGCCGAATAAAGGGTGCTGGAGTCCTGTGGGCGGCAAACTGGAGATGGCCCTAGGCGAATCTCCGTTTGAATGTGCCGTCCGCGAAGTAAACGAAGAAACGGGTCTGGTGATTACGGAAAGTGATTTACACCTCTTCGGCATGGTCAGCGAGCGTGGTTACGAGGGCGCCGGCCACTGGCTGATGTTTTTATTTACCTGCCGGAAAAATATTCCTGGTTTACCGACCGAAATTTCCGAAGGGCGTTTTGAGTTCTTCACGCGTGAAGCCATTAACGGGATCGAAATCCCTGAGACAGATCGCACGCTACTCTGGCCTGTTTGGGATAAGCACCGCACATCATTCTTGGCCTACCGAGCAGAATGTCATCCATCGAAAGCGCTACGCGTGACTGAAGAAGAGTCGCACTTGCGCCCTAACCTCGACTGACGATGGATGCTGGCGGCGCAGGAGCAGATTTCCGTACGGAACGAAAACCGGCAGTGCCCATTGGGCCGCGCTTGCGAGAATACCTCGCCCGAGAAGGCCGCGAGGTAACCTTGCCTGTTTCTTACGAACGGCTTCGTGGCTACAACCAGTCTGTGCCTTTAATAGAGCGCGATGGTACCGATACGCTTTGGGAAACAGTAGCCTACCCGCAGGACGAACTTGAATCTCTCTCACAGGGTTTATTGGAAACCTATGCGTCGCTGCGTGGCGAAGGTGGTATGCGCGTTTTCCGGCACGTGTTCGTTGATCGGATTGATTACTGCGCCTTTGGAAACTCGCAGCCCTTCCGCATCCGGATCGTGAACGCCTACAATGAGAATCATGACTATTTTTATGTGAAGATTGCGGATGCTTCGCGCATTGCAGGCCTGGAGCTTGAGCACCTGCTCTCGCCGAACCGCATGCATTACTTAACAGAATTATCCACCCTTGTTGAAGAGCACGTTACCGGTATCCCGGGTGACCGTTTCGCAGCGCGCTGGCTGGAGGGCACAAATTATCACCCGGTCCGGCTCGCAAAAGAACTCATCAAGTTTGAGGAGCGATGCTTAGTGCGACTGCTCGGTGACATGCGGGCTTATAATTTCGTTGTAGCCGTCACGCCTGACTTTGACGCCACGTCTATTCGGGTACGTGCAATGGATTTTGACCAACAGTGCTACAACGGTCGCTTGAAGTTCTACCTACCCGGCTCGTTTAAGGAAAATCGCCCGTTCGTAGACCTTTGTGCCCAGCACATTAATGCCGCCACTGCAGAC
>CAJBPJ010000043.1 GCA_903957465.1 uncultured Opitutia bacterium | reverse complement strand
CGAGATGGCTAAGCTCGCTGCCAATGCGATGCTCGCGCAGCGCGTGTCATCTATCAATGCACTCTCCGCATTTTGCGAAGCCACTGGTGCTGACGTCGACGAAGTCGCTCGTGCGATTGGCACCGATTCGCGCATCGGCGGTAAGTTCTTAAAGGCCGGCGTCGGTTTCGGCGGGTCTTGCTTCAAGAAGGATATCTTAAATCTCGTTTACCTGTGCGAGCACCACGGCTTGCCGGAGGTCGCAGCTTACTGGCAGCAGGTTGTTGAAATCAACGAGTGGCAAAAGAAACGCGTAGCGCAGACAGTCATTAAGAGCCTTGGCGGTTCAGTGAAAGGCAAGCGTATCGCCGTTCTTGGTTTTGCATTTAAGAAGGACACCAACGATACCCGCGAAGCTCCCTCTATCACTGTCTGCACTGAACTTCTTGCCGCCGGTGCAGAGCTAGTCATCCACGACCCTAAGGTCTCGCATGCTAAAATCTTGGCCGATCTTAAAGACGCACCTCGCGTTGCGGCATGTCATTATGCTGATACCGCCGCTGATGCTTGCAAAGGCACTGACGGCGCAGTGGTGGTTACAGACTGGGATGCTTTCCGCACGCTCGATTGGAATGCGCTCGCTAAAAGCATGCAGCCCGGCGCTTGGGTTTTTGATGCACGTAATTGTGTAGACCATAAAGCCGTACGTGCTGCCGGTCTGCGCCTGTGGGCTGTTGGGAAGCCTGCCCTCTAGTAAGCTAACCGGCTAACCAGCTAACCGGCTAATCAGGAAAATAGCGGAACGGCGGAACAGCTAACCAGAAAGTAAATCAGGCAGAGCTGGAAGGCGTATCGGTATGATGCCCTAGCTTCTCCCGCTCGAGACGACGGCGAATCATGCCGCCCAGGAGTCGTTCAACATGCCCTGACGCGCACTCGAGCTCTTCATATTCAAATCCAGTAATCTTTTCCGTGGCATGTGCTATATCGAGCTGAGTGCGTAGTTCCGCTAGCGAGCCTTTTGAGATAAATAAAAAACGTAGCGCGTCCTTATTCGTACCTCTTTCATCGCCCTCGGCAATATTTGAGGGAATTGAAATAGCCGCCCTCTGCATCTGATCGCACAACCCCCAACTCCTTCGAAGCGGATCCTTGTCGCAGACCTTATAGACAGAAATCGCCAGCGACCTGGCCTGTTTCCAGACATCAAGGTTTTTATAAGTTAGGCGCTTAATGGGCTTGGAGAATTCGTTGTCCATTAAGACAGTTTACAGACCAATGTCCTATTTGCATTCGCCGACAGTTGTGCACTATTCTCTGGGCAACTCACCCTATCAACCTCTTACCCAACTAGTCCTATAGCTTAAACCTAGTTAGCAGGTTAGCTCGTTATCCAATCAGCTGGTTAGCCGGTTAGCTGTTTAGCTTGTTAGCTACTCAAACAATTTCCAATCCTACCATGTCACCTCTCGAATCAGCCCGCGCCTTGCTTAAAGCAGAATCCGCTGCTTTGGCAGATTTAGAACGTCGTTTGGGCGCTCCCTTTGAGCGAGCTATCGATCTTATCTCCACGGCGCCAGGCAAAGTGATTGTCGTTGGCGTTGGTAAGTCTGCACTCATTGGACAAAAAATTGCGGCTACATTTTGCAGTACCGGAACGCCAGCTGCCTTTGTGCATGCAACAGATGCTGTTCATGGCGATTTAGGAATTCTGCAGCCAGGCGATCCTATCTTGCTACTTTCACGGTCAGGCACGACGGCAGAACTCGTTCATCTTATCCCTGTGCTTCGTAGTTTTGGATCCCCGCTCATCGCTATGGTCGGCAACGTCAATTCGCCCTTGGCGGTGAAGTCAGACCTAGTGCTCGATATCGGTGCGCACCCAGAAGCAGACCCACTGGGGCTGGTGCCAACAACAAGCGCTCTTCTGATGTTGGCGCTCGGTGATGCATTGGCTGCTGGCTTAATGGTGAAGCGCGGCTTCAAAAAAGAAGACTT
>CAJBPJ010000042.1 GCA_903957465.1 uncultured Opitutia bacterium | reverse complement strand
TTTCTAATCTCGATCCTGGTGCGCATGAGCGTAGACCTTGGAATGCTGGAAGTTTGGTGGGTGCCAAGCGTCCACTCAAGCCACGTGACGTTTGGGCAATTCGTTTCTTTCTCGATGAACATCGACGAATGCGCGATCGAGCACTTTTCGATCTAGCAATCGATAGCAAGTTGCGAGGGTGCGACGTGATAAAATTAAAGATTGGTGATGTTGTGAGTGGTGGCAGTATTCGAAACCGCGCAACTGTCGTTCAACAGAAGACCAAGCGACCTGTGCAATTTGAATTGATGGCAGATTGTCGCAAGAGTCTGCTTGCTTGGCTTGAAAGGCGCAGCGGGTCCGCAGACGACTTTGTTTTTCCAAGTCGCGTTAACCGCGCCGGGCACCTCAGCACTCGGCAATACGCTCGTCTTGTCGACGAATGGGTGTCTGCGGTCGGACTGAACGCGAGAGAGTTCGGTACGCATTCACTACGTCGGACAAAGGCTTCGTTAATCTACAAAGCGACTGGTAACTTGCGTGCTGTGCAAATATTGCTGGGGCACAGCAAAATAGAGAACACGATCCGCTACCTTGGAGTAGACATAGACGACGCTCTCACCTTGGCTGAACGAACGGAAATATGAATGCCTGGCCCCTCGTGTATTTTGAGGGGCCAGCGCCGCCAGGAAAATCGGACGGCAGAAACTGGGCCGGGAGCGGACGGTCTGCTTTATAGTCCGAGAGGGTATATTGCAGCCGCTTACTCTAACTAAAATGATAACAGCCGACAGGCGCGCGTTAAAAGTGTCTCGCTCTAACGCTGACCCCGCGTTTCTTGAAGGTCGTTAGGTAAGCTCTTGAGATTTCAAGGCGCCTGGTTATGTCGCGGGTAACATTTCTGGAGAAAACTAGGTGCGAGTAGTTATTTTATTGTTGGCCGCGGTCTGTGGTAGCCCAAGCGTCGCCCAACCTGTTCAGCCGTCCGGTGCCCCTAATCGCCCTGCACTTGATGAGGGCTGGTCAGTCACGGTGGGAGTGGCGCCTGTATTTTCTAATGCATGGCAGGGGTCTGAGGACTATATCCTATCCATCTTTCCTGATTTGCGCGCAAACTACGGCGATACCCTTTTCGCTTCGATCCCCGATGGAGCTGGCTGGAACGCCGTGAACACAGGTGACTTGAAAGCTGGACCGATTGCTAAGCTCCGGTTTGGACGGGACGAAGACGGCAGCGCATCGCCTTTCGCAGTCACAAGCGGGAACGACGCATTGGTTGGTCTTGGTGATGTTGGTGCAACTGCCGAAGTTGGTGGGTTCGTGGAGAAACTATTTGGCTCACGTCAGCAGTGGCGCGGTCGTATCGAGACAATGCACGGATTTGGAGGACATGAGGGAACTGTTGGAAATTTCTCACTGTCTTATCGAGTACGCAGTGGTGGCGGGATTTTTAACATTGGGCCTCGTGCAACTTTAGCGAGCAGTGATTTTACTCGGACGTACTTTGGTATTGACGCTGGACAGTCGGTACGCTCGGGCTTGGGCATCTATAAGCCCAATGGAGGTCTAGTGTCATACGGCTTCGGCGGGTCGATGAATCGTCCGCTTGATCGTCAGAGCGCCATTACCGCCTTTTCCAGCTTGGAGCGACTTGGTGGAGTGGCCAAGAATTCACCGCTGGTTAGGGAACGCGGGCGTGCTACACAATTCACCCTTGGGGTCGGATACGGTTTCCGGTTTTGACGGCCGCTACACAGCATCGTTTTGCAATTCAGCTATGGCCGTAGTTCCTTAGGATGCCCGCTTTTTGCTAAGTCAGCA
>CAJBPJ010000041.1 GCA_903957465.1 uncultured Opitutia bacterium | reverse complement strand
CGATCTTACATAAAAAAGTACCGTCTTTTTTTACATATTTTTAATAAAGTTATCTGAACATAAAACGCATCGACTAGCGTCATTTTATGTAACTATAAATTATTGATAATCAACAGTGTCCAAAGACCACATCCACATCAAAGGCGCCCGGGTGCACAACCTCTGCAACGTGGAAGTTCACATTCCTCGGAATCAACTCACGGTTATCACAGGTTTGAGCGGCTCTGGTAAGTCGTCCCTGGCCTTCGACACCCTCCATGCCGAAGGTAGCCGACAATACCTGGAATCACTGTCCACCAAGGCACGCGGTTTACTGGAAACAATGCCCCGCCCGGACGTTGATTTCATCCACGGGCTTTCACCCGTTGTGGCCATTGCCCAAAGAACCGGTGGAAATTCCAATCCGCGGTCAACCGTCGCAACCGTAACGGAAATCGCCGATCATGCTCGGCTACTGTGGTCACTCGTCGGGGATCGGCGTTGTCCCGACGACGGCGGCTCAGTCGTTCGGCGCTCCCTCGACGACTGTCTCGCTCCCCTACTCCGCCTACCCACCGGCACCAAACTCATGCTGGTTGCGCCGGTACGACGCGACAAACCTTCGGCACTTCTAGAAACACTGGCAGACTTAATCCGACGCGGCTTTACGCGGGTTCGCGTCGACGGCGAAGTACTCACCGCCGAAGAAGCTGAAGGCAAACTCGTCGGACGCGTTGACCGCCAGCTCGATGTCATCGTCGACCGTGCAGTCACCGGCCCCGATCAACGTAGCCGACTCGCCGATTCACTCGAACTTGCTTTCCGCGAAGGCAATCGCCGCTGCATCGTACTCGCTGAAGAAAAAAATGCCTGGCGCGAAATCCCCCTCTCACTCGCACTCTCGTGCGAAACCTGTGCACGCACCTTTGAGCCACTCGCACCACGCGACCTTTCACACAACCACCCCACCGGTGCTTGTCCTGCGTGCGGTGGACTTGGCAAAACACTGCGCTTCCAAGAAGACCTTTGTGTTTTAGACCGCACACTCGCTCTCAGCGACGGCGCCGTGAAGCCGTGGCGACTGGGTACGCGCAAAATGCTCATCCGACGCAATGCCATCGTGAAAGCTTTGGCTGAAAGTATTCCCTTCGATCCGAAAGCACCGTGGGAGAAACTCCCCGCGACCGTTCGTAAACTACTCCTCGAAGGTGACCCTCAACGTATCTTTTCACTACCACCCGCAAAAGGTCGTAAGCTCGTGGAAGCCCCATGGATAGGGATGTTTGCGGAGTTAACCCATGTCTTCCGAACGACCTCCAGCGAATCACTCCGTCAACGCCTGCTCGCCTACCAATCCGCATCGACTTGCGAAACTTGCCAGGGACGCCGCCTTTCGCCCGTTGCACTCGCCTTACGGCTAGGCGGAAAAAACTTAGCCGAGTTCCTCGCGCTAACCGTCCCCGAAGCTTTGCAGTTTGTTCGTAAACTTTCCAAAGAACCTTCCGTACGTCCTGCAGAAGAAGCGCGAAAGGGACTGGAACAACGCTTGGCATTTTTGGCGGATGCTGGACTCGACTACCTCACTCTAGAGCGCGTATTCGGCTCACTATCGGGCGGCGAAGCTCAACGCGTCAGACTCGCCACACAACTCGGTCTCGGCCTCGTCGGTGTGACCTATGTACTCGATGAACCCAGCATCGGACTACACCCAACCGACCACGCACGCCTCATTCAATCACTTCAACGCTTACGCGATCTCGGCAACACCGTCGTGGTGGTCGAACACGACCGCGACATGATCCGCGCCGCTGACTACTTAATCGAAATGGGTCCAGGCGCCGGTGTGGAAGGCGGCCGAGTTATCTACGCCGGTAAAGTCGACGAAGCGCACCTCAACCCACAATCGCGCACCGGACTGTGGCTTTCTGGGAAAATTGATTTCACTCCGCGGGCTTTATTGCCTGCACCACGTGAATGGCT
>CAJBPJ010000040.1 GCA_903957465.1 uncultured Opitutia bacterium | reverse complement strand
TGACGCCGATCGTATCGCCGAATGGATTGAAGGTCACGGCACGCCTGTAGCTACGATGCATGCTGATCGCTCGCAGACGGAGCGCGTTCAAGCACTTCAAGGATTTAAGAGTGGTAAGTATTCTATCTTGGTAGCGACAGATATTGCTTCACGCGGACTCGATATTTCCGGGGTTACGCACGTGATTAATTACAATGTGCCTGAGCACCCTGAAGATTACGTCCACCGTATTGGTCGTACCGGTCGGGCTGCTGCCGAAGGTGAAGCTTTCACACTCTTCTCGCCCGACGAACTTCATCACCTTCAGCAAATCGAGTTACTCCTCGGGAAGCCTATTCCACGTCGGAAGCACGAAGGCTTCCGTTATTATTCGGAGCCTATCCTGAGTACGACCGGCAAAGTTGCGGTGGGCCCTCGTAAGCGTAATCGCTAACCATGCCCAGTGATGCAGATGACGCTCATCTGCTTCGCGCTCTAGCCCTTGCGCGAAAAGGGTGGGGTGATACTCACCCTAATCCCATGGTCGGAGCCTTGATCGTGGAAGACGGTCGAGTCGTGGCAGAAGGCTTCCACGCCAAAGCCGGAGCTCCGCATGCAGAAGTGATGGCCTTACAAGCACTCGGACGACGTCCGCTGGCTGGTGCTACCCTTTACGTTACCCTTGAGCCTTGTTCGACTCATGGACGTACCCCGCCGTGCGTTCAGGCTATCTTGGATGCAGGGTTACGTCGGGTGGTTGTCGGTACAGTCGACCCCAATCCGTTGCATGCTGGAAAAGGCATTGAATTACTGCGGGCAGCTGGCGTCGATGTGACGCTCGCCTTTGGTCCGATTGAGATGGCCTGTCGCGAGCTTAACTTCCTTTTCAATCACTGGATGGTTCAGCGCAGGACATTAGTAGCGATGAAAGTTGCCCGTGATGCCACGGGGCGCACGGTGCCCATTCCTGGAAAACGATTTATCACCGGAGAACTCGCCCGAGCAGACATGATGCAATGGCGACGATTGTTCCCGGTGATTGCGGTCGGTGCGGGTACGGCCTTGGCTGATAATCCCCAGCTCACCGCAAGGCTACCCGAGGGCACGTTTGCCCCCACGCGTCTCATCTTGGATCGTTCGGCTCGCACCGCGGGCCAAGGCCACCTGCAAATTTTTTCGGACAGCTATCGATCGCAGACAGTCGTTGCTTTGGATGTTCGTCTAACGTCACCTGAACAACGCGGCTGGTTTAAGGCACAAGGTTTGCAGACTTTAGAAATTTCTTCGGGTGATTTTCTGAAACAAGTTTTCCAACACGCTACGGATTCTGGCTGGCTTGGTGTTTTTGTTGAACCAGGTCCAGTACTTGGGGCTGCCTTGATCGCCGCTCGTCTGATTGACCGCGCCTGGATTTACACAGCACCTTCAGGTAAGGCAGACCCGTCTTCACAATCTTGGCTGAATAAGGTCTCAATCGTCGACGGTGCCTCGGTTCTTAATTTGGGTGAAGATACGCTTATTTCGGGCTCTTGGAAGTAACCTGAGCCTTTTTTGCGGTTAATTCGACATTGGTGTCGTTGGCGCGCAGAGCCTTATTTGCAGTGGTGGCAAGGTTTTAATCTCGACTTTTGGGCTTGAGTCTGTCTGATGCGGTGTGCGCGCCCACGGGCTCGGCCGGTTCCTAAACCACCTAACTACAAACGCTTTATGACTGAAAAACTCCTCGATTCGAAGAAGAAAGAAAAACCCTCTTACACCTCGCTCATTGAGAAGAAACGCGATGGGGGTGAGTTCACTGCCGACGAGATTCGTTATATCGTCGATTCCATTATGGACAGTGCGATGCCTGAGGCTCAGCAAGCCGCGCTCGCGATGGCCATCTACTTCCGGCAGATGTCCGCTCAGGAGACTGCTTCGTTCGCGGAAGAGCTACGTCTCTCGGGTGAATACATCGACCTCGACCGTCTCACTCAGCCAAAGATTTCTAAAGTCTCAACCGGTGGCGTCGGCGACAAGACTTCCATGGTCTTGGCAGCTCTCGGTGCAGCTGCGGGTGTCATCATGCCTGGCATGAATGGTAAAGATGAAGACTACATCATCTCCACCACCGATAAGCTTTCGTCTATTCCGGGTTTAAAGACCAAGGTTACGTTAGACGCTTTTCGCGCACAGCTTGAGAAAGTCGGCTGTTCGTTAACCGAGCAGTGCTCCGAAATCGCACCTGCGGACGAGTTGCTCTATGTGCTTCGTCAACGCACAGGCACGACCCCTTCGCTTCCCTTGATTACCGGAAGCATCCTTGCACGTAAGCTTGCCGAAGGCTGCGAAGGCCTCGTCGTCGACGTGAAGTGGGGCAATGGTTCCTTTATTCGCGATCTCGAACAAGCGAAGCAGCTCGCACGTATCATTACACGCGTTGCACGTAGTTTGAATCGCAAGTGCGTCGCCCTCGTTACTGACATGAATCAGCCTTTAGGTGATTCCGTCGGTACAGGCTTAGAAGTTCTTGAAGCCGTCCGTCTCTTGAAGGGTGAAGGTCCCGAGGACCTTCAGGATCTCGTCATGAAGCTCGGCATGGAAGTCGTCCGTCTCGCTGGCGTCGCTGGCTCTACGCTCTCTGCGAAGCAGGCTGTCGAACGTCACTTGAAAGATGGTTCTGCCCTCGAGAAGTTTAAGGCGATGGTGCGCGCTCAAGGCGGCAAGACCGACTGGATTGACGATCCTAGCAAATTCCCGAAGGCGAAGTTTATCCGTAAGTTGCCTGCGCCGAAGCGTGGTTACGTTCACACCATTGATGCTGGCAAGATTGCCCAAGGCGTGCGCTTGCTCGCGACCAATAAGGACGGTTCGCTCGACCCTTCGGTCGGCGTCACCGAAATCCGTAAGGTTGGCACCCAGGTCAAGCAGGGTGAGCCGCTCATCATGATTCACTATAACGATGAGTCGAAGGTTGAGCTCGCACTCCCTTACTTCCGCGATGCTTACCGTCTAGCACCGAAGCGCCCGAACGTCCCGCCGCTCCTCGTCGAGCGCGTGGCCTAAGTCGCTTATTGTTACCTATCAAAAGCCGCGGAGTTATCCGCGGCTTTTTTATGAGCATCCAGTTTGTCCAAACTTAAGCCAGTCCGCGCTTGGACTCACGTACGAAGCCCAACCAGCTCTTAGCTATTCTTCCGTTGGCGAAGGGCAGGGTATTTGCTTTCTCGAGCGCTTGTGTCGCGTTGAGGCCGTCGCGGTAAAAGGTACGGTGCAAGGTCTTGGCTTCATCGACTTCGGCTTCAGAGAAACCGTTACGTAAAAGACCGACTTTATTGACCATCTTAGTTTCTGCAGGGTTACCGTCAGCGATGACGAACGGGGGGACGTCTTGGGTGAGCTTGGAGCAAGCCGCGACCATTGCATAATCACCGACCTGACAGAATTGATGCACGCCTGCGCTCCAACCGATGTTGATCTTGTTGCCGATGTGCACGTGGCCACCGAGTGCGGAGTGACTCGACATCACGAGGTGGTTCCCGACGACGCAGTCGTGGGCGATGTGGGCGTAGGCTAAGAGTACGTTATCGTCGCCCAAGATTGTCCATTCGCCATCTTGGGTGCCAAGGTGCACGCTGACGTATTCACGGAACATGTTACGTGCACCAATGCGCAGTCCGGGGCGACCGGTCTTGCCTTTAAGGTCTTGGCTGCGTCCGCCGATAACCGCAAAGGGGAAGACTTCGC
This sequence comes from uncultured Opitutia bacterium, assembly GCA_903957465.1. GTDB lineage: Bacteria > Verrucomicrobiota > Verrucomicrobiia > Opitutales > UBA953 > UBA8828. The sequence goes on along the minus strand of CAJBPJ010000040.1, from coordinate 4,709 downwards.
AATCTGCACCGAGTGTAGTGTAGCCTTCGACGCAGGCGTGGTGGTGCAGGACGCAGCCGTCGCCCAAGGTAACGTCTGGGCCGACAAATGCATAAGCGCCTACTTTGACGTTCTTACCGAGTTTGGCACCCGATTCGATGATGGCCGTTGGATGAATCACGCCCAGTAAAGTTTTAACCTTCGGTGCCGCTGTCAGCGACGGTGAACATGAGATCGGCCGATGAAACAGTTTCGCCCGCAACTAAGCATTCGCATTCCGCACAGGCAATCTTGCCACGGATCTTCGTCAGCTTCGCACGGATTTCAAGGGTGTCGCCTGGTGTGACCGCTTTGCGGAACTTAACTTTATCCGCACTCATGAAGAAAACGACTTTAGGCGAGTCACCTGCTTGGACTTTATTCAGCATGATTAAGCCAGCAACTTGAGCCATGGCCTCGACCTGTAATACGCCTGGCATGACGGGTTGTCCGGGGAAGTGTCCCTGAAAGTACGGCTCGTTGATCGTCACGTTCTTAATCGCAACAATCGATTCCGCTTCGAGTTTGAGCACGCGATCGACCATCACGAATGGGTAGCGGTGGGGCAGTGCGTTGAGGATCTGACGGATGTTAAGTTCGTTGCCAACAGGAGTGTCGACGCTGACATTGGCGACCTTGGCCTTTCCTTTGCTGGTCTTAGACTCCAGCCATTGCTTGCGAATAGCTGCACCTAGGCGGGCGTTGAGTGAGTGGCCAGGACGGACGGCGATGATGTGGGCCTTGATACGTACACCGGCAAGTGTGAGGTCACCGACGATATCGAGGATTTTATGACGAACGAGTTCCTCCTTAAAACGCAGGGGCTCCTTGGTGATAACCTTGTCTCCCTTAAGCACGATGGCCGAGTCGAGTGAGCCACCTTGGATGAGGCCTTTCTTCAGCAATTCTTCGATGTCCTCGTAAATGGTAAACGTACGAGCGGGTGCAATTTGTGCTTCGTATGTTTCTGGATCTAGATCAATCGTGAGATGCTGCGTGTGGATTCCGCGATCGTCGGCGGATGTGCACGTAACGCGGAAGCCGTCGTGTGGTAGTGCGACAATTGATCGACTGCCTTCGTTGATGGTGATGGGCGCGGTCAGCGTGAAAGTTTCTGCGTCCTGACCTTGTGTTACGATTCCTGCTTGGCGGATCAGTGTGGTGAAAGGTCGAGCTGAACCGTCGACAATCGGGGGTTCGGATGCATCGAGCTCAACGACACAATTGTCGATTCCCATGCCAGTAAGTGCCGAGAGAATGTGCTCAATGGTATGAAGCTTGATATGATCTGAGGAGACTGTGGTCTTTCGTTCCACTTCCGTAACCATATCGGAACTTGGACGCACCTCGGGCTTGCCGAAAAGGTCGATGCGACGGAAGACGATACCTGTGCCAATGTTTCCAGGGCGCAGGGTGAGGGTGACGTCCTGCCCGGTGTGCAGTGATTTGCCCTTTAGGGAAACTTCGCGCTCGATGGTTTGCTGCTTCATATTCCTACCTTAGTTATTCACAGGCTCCGCACGGTGTAAAGCGAGGGATTTGAGCATTACAGACCCCGTTTTGGGCCGAAAAAGTGCGTATTTTGGGAGTTGTCTCACTTATTCAATTAAGCCAGTAAACTTGGATGCGTTTTCTAGCCATCCTTCTGGCATTTGCCGGAGTAGCCTTGACCGCTCAAGCGCAAGCTCCTTCGGGTAAGCCCGTCTTGCGAAGCTTGCGTGATTTGACCCCGCTCGAGCGCGCCAAGGTTGCCTCACGCTTAGGTTGGACATCTGCACAAACCAACGCAGTCGCTGCACGTGATAAGGATGCCATGGTGAGCTCCGATGGTCATGCGCTCTACGCCTGCCGGTTTCCTGCTGTCGTCAGCAAGTTAGTTCCTGGAGAAGATCCTGCAGGTTATACGAACAAAGCTGAGTTTCCCCTTGAGCAAACGTTCCTGCTGCATTCACGTCCTGGCGCGAAAAAGATAATTTATTTAGATTTCGATGGTTGCAACGATGGGCCTAAGGCGCGCTGGGGTAACCCAAGTGTGACCGGTGTGAAGCCTTATGACTTCGACGGTAATCCCCTGACATTTAGCGACAGCGAGCGGCGGGACATTCAGGTAATTTGGCGGATGGTTGCGGAAGATTTTGCGGTTTGGGATGTCGATGTGACGACCGAGCCTCCCACAGATGATGCTATCCGCGTTCTTTCCAGTGGCGATGATACCTACGGTGTTATTGTTGGCATTGGTCCACGCAAAGATAACTCATTCATATCGGGCGCGGGTGGCGTTGCCTTTGTGAGCTCATTTAAATGGGGAGACGGCACGCCATGCTGGGTTTTCAATATTGGTGGCAAGTACGCAGCTGAAGCGGTGAGCCATGAAGTCGGACATACCCTTGGTCTCGGTCATGACGGCAAGACAGACGGTACCGAGTATTACGGCGGCCATGCGAATTGGGGTCCTATCATGGGTGTCGGTTATTACGGTAATGTCTCTCAATGGTCGAAAGGTGAATATGACTTGGCGAACAACACCCAAGACGACATCGCCGTGATCACCAGTTATCTTCCTAAACTCACGGACGACGTTGCCGACAATATGGTGCGTGCTAAATCTATTTCCGGAACAGCCGTTCTTGAGCACGGCATCGTCAATAGTGCGACCGATAAAGATTGGTTCGCATTTAAGACGGGCGCTGGTCTCGTGACGTTGAATGTCAAGGTTGCTGCTGTTTCACCAAATCTTGATACCCGATTAACTATCCTTGATAGCTCTGGCGGCGTTGTTGCTACCAGTGCGCCTGGGCGCTCGAGTTCTACAGACGGATTAGAGTCGTCCTTGATGATTCCCTTGGCTGAAGGGGAATATTATGCGGTGGTCGAATCTTCTGCTTCTGGAACGAGTGCAACCACTGGCTACACGACGTATGCGAGTATCGGCCATTACACCCTCACGGGCACACTTCGTCCAAGCACGTTAGTCAGTAAGCCTCCGGTCGCTTCGACCGCCGGAACTTCTCCGTTAAAAGGCTCTGCTCCCCTTGTCGTTGGCTTTAACGGTACAGACTCTTCGGACCCCGATGGTATCGTCGTAGAGTATCTCTGGACCTTTGATGATGGCACGACCGCTATTACTGCGAACCCAACCCGTACTTATTCCACGCCAGGTATTCACCCAGTCACATTACAGGTGACGGATAACCAAGGCTTAACTGGCACCACAAGTGTCAACATAGAGGTCGTTAACAGCCGGATTATTTTCGTGAGCGCCATTGTTCCTGGATTTAGTGGATCGGGTACCAGTGCTAGCGCTGATATCCTTGTGACAGTCAAAGACGACAAGGGTGCACTTGTTTCGAATGCCATGGTCTACGGACGACTTTCAGGTATCGGTCAGGGCGACGTCATTGGCCGTACCAACAGTAAGGGACAGGTCCGTCTCCGTGGTCGTATTCCACCGCTTACGCGTGGTGCGCTGACCTTTACGGTTACAAATCTCACACTCGCTGGTGGCATCTACGATGCTTCCTTTAACGTGGAGACCACGGACAGCGTTTCGCGCTAATAATACATTGTCTTCAATCAATACGGCCAGCAATCGCTGGCCGTATTGATTGAGGGAACTTGCTAGAGTGTCATTTCTGGATATCTATTACCCGTGAAAAGGTCCTTCATCTTTATACTTACTTGGGCTTGTTTTAGCCTAATCGTAGCAGGACCAACCAATCCTTTGCTAAAGCCTGAGCAGCAGTCACGCGAGGCTTGCTCCGTAGATGAAGTCACTAAAGACAAAGCTGCAGACCATGTTCGCATGGACCGTGCAGAGTACCGTCGTCTCGCTGAGCGTGACCATACGCTCAAAATCGATAGGAAAAACAAATCTCGCTATGTTTGTCCCGCGCCAGCGCGCTCATTAACTGGACCCAATAATTCCAATTATACAGGCACAGCAGCGTTTCCTTACGATCAGACATTCAAGTTACACACACGTCCAGGTGCGACACGGGTCATTTACCTGGACTGTGATGGACATACCACCTCGGGAACGGATTGGAATGATTCAGATAATGGAGGCAGCGATTTTACAAGCCCTCCGCTGGATATCGACGGCGATACATCGTCTTTCTCGGATGCCGAAAAAGCCATGGTTCAAAATGTTTGGCGCCGTGTCGCTGAAGACTACGCAGCCTTTGATGTCGATGTAACCACTGAAGATCCGGGCGTTGAAGCTATTCGTCAGTCGGGTGACGGCGATACGACCTGGGGCATCCGTGTGGTCATCGGGGGCGATAGCAGTCAGTGGTTTACAGGCGGGGCAGGCGGGGTCGCTTACGTCGGCTCATTTGGTTCATCGATTGATACGCCAGTCTTTGTTTTCTCTGACGACCTTTCAGACGACGAAAAATGGATAGCCGAAGCGACTTCACATGAAGTCGGACATTCTGTCGGCCTAAACCACATGGGGCAGACCGGCAGTGGCTGGGTAGAGTATTACGATGGTCACGCTGACTGGGCGCCGATTATGGGCGTAGGTTATGATCGGGCAGTCGTCCAATGGTCAAAGGGTGAGTACTCCTTGGCCAATAATACCGAAGATGAACTGGCAATTATATCGACGTATGCGCCGCGGTTGGCTGCAGATCATGGTACTGATAGTTCAAGTGCGACGACGGTTTCCGTAGAGCCGAGTTTTTCAATCG
>CAJBPJ010000039.1 GCA_903957465.1 uncultured Opitutia bacterium | reverse complement strand
GGTACTCACCTTGATTGCGGAAAACTTCCCAGGTCTGAAATCCTTGAGGAGAAGTTTCTAAATGCCACTTCCCGTAGAGGGCGGTTTGATAATCGGCTTCTGTAAACCAGTGCGCAATGTGACGGCGTTGTGGATCCAGAGGATCCTGCAAAGTATAGACGCCGTTATGGTGGCTGTGCTGTCCGGTGAGAATCGCTGCGCGACTGGGCGTGCAGATGGAATTAGCCACGTAGCAGCTCTGAAAAATCATCCCGGTTTTGGCGATGCGGTCGATATTGGGAGTGTTGGCAAAGCCTCCCGTGGTGAGATGACTCGGCCCGTAAGCGGAAATAGACGCAGGGGAATGGTCATCCGAGAGCATGAAGATGACGTTGGGCTGTTTGGCTAAACAGGCTGCCGAAAACAGGCAAACTAGGGTACGAAAGGCCATGAATAGGCCTAAACTAGGCTTTCTTGGCTCTTGGGCAAGCATTCCGCCTTGCCCTCGAGCGTCCCCTTCCTTTTCTCAATTTTTCATTACTTAGGCCGAGTTGTCGGCCTGTATCCAATTTCAACCCAACCATGAGCAAGAAAAACGCAGCCCGGAAGGCACCTTCCACCCTAGCTGCCACTGCGTCTGCAAAGACCGGAGGCCAAATGCGAGGCTGTGATGTTATGGTACGTTGCTTAGAGAACCTCGGGGTCGATACCATCTTCGCTTATCCAGGCGGCGCCTCGATGGAGCTTCACCAAGCCCTCACGCGCACCACTAAAATCCGTACCATTCTGCCTCGTCACGAGCAAGGTGGTGCTTTCATGGCTCAGGGTTATTCCCGTGCGACCGGTAAGCCAGGTGTTTGCATGGCGACTTCAGGTCCAGGTGCGACAAATCTCGTCACTGCCATTGCCGACGCGCACATGGATTCCATTCCTTTGATTTGTATCACGGGACAAGTTTACCAGCAGTTCATCGGCCGCGCCGCTTTCCAAGAGACGGACTTCTATGGCATGACATTGCCGATCGTGAAGCACTCGTTCCTTGTGCTCGATTACAACGACTTGCCGAGCATCATGTATAAGGCATTCAAGATTGCCACTACAGGTCGCCCAGGTCCGGTTGTGATTGATATCCCTAAGGATATCCAACAAGTCGAATTCGTCCCAGTATTCCCTAAGTCGATCGACGACGTTAGCATTCCAGGTTTACAAGTCCCGCCGCATGCCTCGGACGACGAACTCAATCAAGTTCTTCGCCTGATCGAGAAGTCCAAGCAACCCGTTCTCTACGTCGGTGGCGGCATCCTTTCCGGCAACGCTTACAAAGAACTCCGCGCATTTGCTGAATACACCAACATCCCTGTGGCGTCGACGCTCATGGGTCTGGGTGCGTTCCCCGTCAATCATCACCAATCGCTTTATTGGTATGGTATGCACGGCACTGTCGCTGGTAACTGGGCTGTCTGTAAGAGCGACTTGCTGATCACCATCGGCGCTCGCTTTGACGACCGTATCACGGGCGTAATCGAGAAATTTGCACCCGATGCGACCATCGTTCACATCGATATCGATCGCTCCGAGCACCATAAGAATAAGTTCGCTGATTATCCCATCCACTCGGATGCCAAGTATGCCCTTTCGCGTTTAACCGCGCTGGCGAAGAAGAAGTTTAAGAAACCAAACCTCGCAGGTTGGTACCGCACGATTGATGGCTGGAAACAGCAGCACCCATTCCCGTTTGCCTACGATCATTCGAAGACAAAGCACATCATGCCCCAGGAGGCCGTCCAAGTGCTCTTCGAAGAATCCAAGGGTAAATGCATCATCAGCACCGGTGTCGGTCAGCACCAGATGTGGACGCCACAGTACTATCACTTCAACGATCCCCGCACGTTCATCTCTTCACTCGGTGCTGGCACGATGGGCTTCGGTCTCCCCGCAGCTATTGGCGCCAAGGTCGCGCATCCTGATAAGCAAGTTATCGATATCGATGGTGATGGATCCTTCCTGATGAACATCCAGGAGCTCGCCACCATGGCGATTGAGAAGATTAACGCCAAGATTCTCCTGCTGAACAATCAACACCTCGGCATGGTGATGCAGTGGGAAGACCGTTTCTACTCAGGCGTTCGCGGGCATACCATTCTCGGCGACCCTACCAACATCGGCTCCCCCGATAACATCGGCGGTCTCTACCCAGATTTCGTGAAGATTGCCGATGGCTTCGGCGTCAAAGGACGTCGCGTCATCAAGCGATCCGAACTCCGCGAAGCGATCCAGGAAATGTTAGCGCACGACGGACCTTACATTCTCGATGTGGTTGTGCCTTACACGGAACACGTCTTGCCCTTCATCCCACAGAAGAAGTCGGCGATGGAGATCCTAACGGATTAACCGCTTAGGCGAGTTACGGTGACCGTCATCCTGATTATTGTGTTGGTTATTTTTGCCGGGGTTATGCTCGGTGGTAACGGTAAGAACTAATCCTGCCCGAGATAACCTTCTTTCGGTCTTTTCAGTTCTGTCGCCTTCGACAAACTGGGTGGCATGTCGGCACGTGTCATCAACCTTTCCTGTTATAAGTTTACCCCCCTGGGTGACTTAGAGTCCTGGAAGGTTAAGTTGTTCGAGGCCTGCACGCTTCAGGGAATCAAAGGCACCATTCTGCTAGCTCCTGAAGGTATTAATTTCTTCCTCGCAGGCACGCAGGAACAATTGGCGGTGGTTCTCGCATTGATCCGTTCGATGCCGGGCCTCGCTGATGTTACCCCCAAGGAAAGTCCGTCTGCCGAGCAACCGTTCAAGCGGATGCTGGTGAAGATTAAACAAGAAATTATCGCCTTCGGGATTCCAGGGGTAGACCCAGCGCGCAAACCTTCGCCGAAGCTAAAAGCCGCCGAGCTTAAGCGCTGGCTCGATGAAGGACGTCCCGTGGTCATGCTCGATACGCGTAATAAGTATGAAGTCCGTATGGGGACGTTTCGTGGAGCCATCGCTCCAGATATCTGGAACTTCCGTGATTTTCCGAAGGCCGTTGAAAAACTTCCCGCTGATTTAAAAGACCGACCTGTCGTGATGTTTTGTACGGGTGGAATACGCTGCGAAAAAGCCGGTCCGTTTATGGAAATGCTCGGCTACAAGAATGTGCATCAACTCGACGGCGGCATCCTTAAGTACTTTGAAGAGGTCGGCGGCGATCACTACGACGGCGAATGCTTCGTCTTTGATGAACGCGTTGGTCTCGATCCTAAGCTACAGCCGACCGATTCGGTTCTCTGCTTTAATTGCCAAATGCCCTTGTCGGCAGAGCAACAGAAAGACCCGCGCTATGTTTACGAGAAGTCTTGCCCGTATTGTTTCGGCGGAAAACCGCACGGTCGCGGCAATACCGGCGAGTGGAGTGGCGAGTGAGCGCTTCGTCTTAACGACCTGCGCTCTGCTCTGACTTATATGCCCGCGCGAGCAGTGTGACCGGTTGGAGCATTTGCACGTTCGAGCCGGCAGCCTGCAGTCCGCGCGCGATTTGTAAGTGACAGCCAGGGTTGGACGTCGCCAATACCTCAGCACCCGTACGCAGAATGTGGTCGATCTTACGATTCAGCAGAAGTTCTGACTGTTCGGGCTGGGTGACGTTATAAATCCCTGCACTGCCGCAGCACCAGTTGGCTTCCGGTAGTTCGACGAGCTTGATGCCAGGGATGAGTCGAAGGAGTTCGCGTGGTTGGCTGGTTACTTTTTGACCATGGGTTAAGTGACAAGAGTCATGGTAAGTCACTGTGAGCGGAGTCATACCTGCACGTGGCGCCCGACACCCAATTTGGATAAGCCATTCATGGATGTCCTTTAGTTTAGTATCCCAAAGTTTTGCACGTGTGATGTAGGTGGGATCCTGTGCAAGTAACTGGCCGTAGTGGCGAAGGTGGTTACCGCAGCCGCCGGCATTGCTGATGATGGCGTCAAATTCCGACGGCGGAAAAAGGTCAATCATCCGTCGTGCTAGCGTCCGCGCAGCCTCCGCTTCCCCGTTATGTGCATGCAGTGAACCGCAGCAGGGCTGGATTGGCGGCGTATACACTTCGCAGCCATTCGCCAATAAGACGTCTGCGGTGTCCCGATTGATGGCGGAAAAGGCAAGATCCTGAACGCAGCCAGTTAACAGGGCGACGCGGTAACGCTTACCTTGGAGGGGCGATTCGACGGCTGCGATGAGTTGGTTTGAGAAACGTCGCGCCATGGTTGGCGCCTGGGGTTCAAGTTTCTTTAAGTGTGCAGGCAGCAGTTTCGTTAAGCCTAGTTTGCGAAAAGCAGTTTGCAGTCCGAGTTGTTGGTAAAGTCCGAGGCAGCGCCCCGCGAAGCGCAGTAGCCGCGGTCGCATGAAGAGTCCGCGCATGGTAACGGCGCGCCAGAAGCGAGCGACGAGCGTGGCGCGAGGGCCGTGGGCTTGAATATCTGACCGGGCCGTTTCGAGTAGATTGGAGTAGTCGACGCCAGCAGGGCAGGCGGTCTGGCAAGCTAAGCAACCTAAGCAGTAACTCATTTCGGCCACAAACTCGCCGGTGATTTTTAACTCACCATCAGCCACTGAGCGCATCAGCGAAATACGTCCACGTGGACTATGTCGTTCACGTTTCGTGGCATCGTATGTTGGGCAAGCGGGCAGACACATCCCGCAGCGCATGCACTGTTGCAGGATTGAGTAGTCTAGTTCCTTGAGTGAGCCGCGCATGGCTTAGTCAAAAATCTTACCAGGGTTGAGTAAGTTATGCGGATCCAAGGAATGTTTAATTTGTCGCATCAGCCCGTAGCTCGCTTCGCCGAGTTGGCGCTTCAGCCACTGTTTCTTAGCCAAGCCAATACCGTGCTCACCGGTTATCGTGCCGCCCAGATCGAGGGTCTTATCCACGATTTCTTCGAGGGCTAAATGCACGCGGTGCATTTCATCGGCGTTACGCTCATCGGTCAGGAAGGTGGGATGTAGGTTGCCATCTCCCATATGACCAAAGGTGCCGACGAGGAGGTTATGTTTTTTGGCAACCTGAGCAATGAATCCTACCATGGTGGCAAGTTGATCGCGAGGAACAGTGACGTCCTCAAGGATAGTTGTCGGGCGTACGCGTGCCAGTGCCGAGAACGCACTGCGACGTGCGGAGGCTAGCTTCAAGGCTTCGGCGTCATTGCTGGCTACGCGGACATCACGGGCGCCATGGGCGCGGGCAATCTCGAGCATTTTAGCCGCTTCATCTTCGACGGCAGAGGGGTGTCCATCGGTCTCCATCAACAACAGTGCCTCGCAATCCCGAGGCAGTCCGATTTTCGCGTAATCTTCAACGCACCCGATGGTTGTCCGATCAAGAAACTCGAGAGTGCAGGGAATGATACGTGCCGCGATAATGGCGGAGACGGTGTTCGCCGCATCTTCCATTCGGTCGTAGCTGGCGAGCATTGTGCGACGTGCGGCTGGTTTGGGTAAGAGTTTAAGTAAGACCTCGGTGATAATGCCCAAGGTGCCTTCGGATCCGATAAAGAGATCTTTCATGGAGTACCCAGCGACGTCTTTGACGCATGCATTGCCGAGGCGGGCAATTTGGCCGTCGGGCATAACGACTTCCAAACCCATGACGTAATCGCGCGTCACTCCATACTTCAGTCCACGTAAGCCACCCGAATTCTCCGCCACATTGCCACCAATCGTGCTGATCTTCATTGAACCTGGATCGGGTGGATAAAAAAGCCCATGGGCATTGGCCGCTGCGTCAACGTTAGCGGTAATCACCCCGCACTGTGCACGCAGGGTTAAATTCGCTGCATCGACCGAGATAATCTTATCCATCCGAGTGAGGCAGAGCACGAGGCAGCCTTCCGACGGTACACTCCCGCCGCTTAGTCCGGTACCTGAGCCACGGGTGACGACGGGAATCTTGTGCGCCGACGCAAACTTTACACACGAAGAGACTTCTTGGGTGTTTGCAGGTAGAATAACAACTTCAGCGCGATGCTTAAGCGCTGCCGTACCATCAAACTCATAGGGAATAATATCTTCGCGTGCCGTCAGAACATTCTCGTTACCAACAAGTCTGCGTAATTCTTGGAAATGGCTTTCGGTAAGGGGCATGAGGCGACGGTCTATCGATGTATAGTCTTTGTTGGCTCAAAGACGAAGAACGAAAAGACAGTAGCATAAGTGACTGTCGTTAACCTTTGGCTCTAGGGTTGATTCTAGACGGAAGGCTTATTGTGATTCTCACATGAACCCCACCCGGCGCGATTTTCTGTCCAGTCTTTCCTTGCTCGGTGCCGCTGGTCTCGCTGGGCCGCTGCTATCCGCATCGGAAGCTGCAGCCAAGCCTGCGCCTAAGGGCGGGCTGCGTATCGCCCACTTAACCGATATTCATATGTGCGATCGCCCAGCTGCCTTTGAAGGCATGGCCAAGGTGCTCGCCGCGGTGAAGGCATCGGGTGCAGTGGCGGTTATGAATACCGGCGATTCTTTTATGGAGCTTAACGGTCGGACTCTCGCTGAGGCCGAGTCGCACTGGGCTGCATGGAGAAAGGCCTTCGCTGGATTCGACATTCCTGTCCATTCTTGCCTCGGAAATCACGATGTCTGGACTCCGCCGAAAGGTGATGTCGCAAACCACCAAGGGCACCTAGGTCTCGCCCAGGAAGGTAAAGCTGGCGCACTCACTCTACTTGGTATGCCTGCGCCCTACTATGCGGTGCGTATTGGTAAATGGCGTTTTCTGATGTGTGACAGTATGGGTGGCCGCCGCTATTCCTTCGGCGAACAGCAGTTGGCTTGGATTGAGTCGCAGTTATCTGAGCTCGGTGACGGCGAGCACGCCGCGCTCTGCTGCCATGTGCCCATTCAGTCGCCGGGTGCTTGGATGTATATGGTTAATCATCAGCCAGCCGAGAAGTGGGGCTTCCCTTATGGCGATCTCCAGCGCGACCTAAAAGAGATTACGCAACTGCTCCGACGTTTCCCACGTGCGCGCGCTGTGTTGACTGGACATGTTCATTATGTCGATCAGGTCGACTACCTGGGTGTCCGCCACCTTAACTCGGGTGCGGTCAGCGGCAACTGGTGGAAGGGTGTTCTCGATAATGATTTCCCGCCCGCCTTCGGCTTGGTGGACTTCCATCTCGACGGCACAGTGGAGCGACAGATGGTCAGCCCTATCTAAGAATCCGCCGACTCAGTGTCCAATGTGTTTGCGTGGTCCCACTTGGATCGAGGCCGCTAGGCTTTCTTGCAGGTAGGCGTGAGCGTTTTGAAAAGCTTCGGTAAGGTCTTCGCCACGTGCGAGACGCGCAGTCAGAGCGGCCGAGAGCGTGCACCCGCTGCCATGGGTATCGACGTCGCTGATGCGGTTGGCTGTGCAGACAGAAAGGGCACGCCCGTTGTTATCGACCAAGATATCACGCAGTGTGGTGCCTTGGCTATGTCCGCCTTTGAGTAGAACGGTCGTCCCGAGTTTTTTGGCGAGTTCAGCGGCGTCGACCATCATACCGACTTCGGTTTCGCGCGGGCGCTTCCCGAGTAAAATTTCCGCTTCATCTAAATTGGGCGTCACCACATGTGCGATGGGGATAAGTTCGTTCATGAGTACGCTCATCGCATCTTCTTGCAGTAGTCGCGCGCCACTCGAAGCGACCATCACGGGATCGACGATGAGTGGAATATGGGCGTTGTCTTTCAGTACAGCGACGACGGCGCGGATGATTGCCGCATCGAAGAGCATGCCGGTCTTAATAGCTTTAACAGGGTAGTAGCGTAGTACTTGGAGAATTTGCTCACGCACGATTTCAGCTGGGCTTGCGTGTACTGCGGTGACGCCTTCGGGGTTTTGCGCAGTGAGGCAGGTAACTGCAGTTGTCCCATAGACGCCGTGCGCAGCGAAGGTGAGCAAGTCGGCCTGAATACCGGCGCCACCACCTGAATCAGATCCAGCAATGGATAAGGCGATGGGAACGGGTAGGGACATTGAGGTGAGCCTAAAGGCCAAAGCCTAAAGCCTAAAGGGGAATATATCGGTGGGGTCCAAGCTCTCTAACACGCTCGTCGAGCTTTCAATGAGACGTGGCTAACGACTTCTCAATAAAGGATTAATGGAAAGATGTGCCCTGCTTATTCATCTCAGTCCTTAGTCTTTAGTCATTAGGCTTTAGGCTAGTGCATCAGCGCTCTTCCCCTTTCTTTTTGACACCCTTGTCCCTCGAGGCTTTCTGTTGGACTACGTATGTCACTTAGTGGACGTGCGTTCACCTACTCCTTATAACGACTTTCCACACACATGGCCAAGACCACCCAGAAGAAGTCCACCAGCGGTAAATCCACTAAGTATGTCTATACTTGGGGTGACCGCAAAGCTGACGGCGACGGCAGCATGAAGGCGCTCCTTGGAGGTAAGGGCGCTAATCTTGCGGAGATGACCCGCATCGGTCTGCCCGTTCCTCCAGGTTTCACCATCACCACTGAGGTTTGCACTTACTACTACGCCAATAAGAAGAGCTACCCTGCTGCACTCCAGGCACAGATGGAAGCCGGTGTCGCTAATATGGAACGCATCATGGGCACCAAGTTTGGTTCGACCACTGGTACGCCGCTGCTCGTCGCCGTTCGCTCAGGTGCACGCGATTCGATGCCTGGTATGATGGATACCATTCTGAATCTTGGCTTAAACGATCAAGCCGTCATCGCACTCGAGAAATCGACTGGCAACGCGCGCTTCGCTTGGGATTGTTACCGCCGCTTCATTCAGATGTATGGCGACGTCGTTCTCGGCGTGCAAAAACGCGAAGGCGAAGACCATGAACCTTTCGAATCAATCATCGAGGAATTCAAACACGCTAAGTACAAGAGCGACGTCGAAGACTCCAAGCTCACGGCAGATGACCAGAAGGAGCTCGTGAAGCGCTTCAAGAAACTCGTCAAAGATCGTACCGGTAAAGACTTCCCCAATAGCCCATGGGACCAATTACGTGGCGCCGCGGGTGCCGTCTTCAGTTCGTGGATGAACGACCGTGCGATTGTGTACCGTCGCAAGTACAACATCCCCGCAGAGTGGGGCACCGCGGTTAACGTCCAAGCCATGGTGTTCGGTAACACCGGTGCATCGTCAGGTTCCGGCGTCGCCTTCACGCGTAATCCTGCCAACGGCGAGAATGAGTTTTACGGCGAATACCTCGTTAACGCACAAGGCGAAGACGTCGTTGCGGGTGTGCGCACCCCTGAGCCAGTTCTGAAACTTAAAGATGTGATGCCGAAGTCTTACGCTGAACTTCTTAAAGTGCGTCAGACGCTCGAGAAGCACTTCAAGGACGTCCAAGATATCGAGTTCACTATCCAAGAAGGTAAGCTCTTCATGCTGCAAACGCGCAATGGTAAGCGTACCGCTGCCGCTGCACTCAAGTTCGCAGCCGACATGGTGAAGGAAAAACTTATCGATTGGGAGACAGCGGTTCTCCGTAACCCTGCTGACCAGCTTGAACAGTTGCTCGCCCCAATCTTCGACCTCACTGAGGTTAAGAAAGCGAAAGCCATTGCGAATGGTCTGCCTGCAGGTCCTGGCGCCGCTACCGGTAAAATCTACTTCAATGCGGATCGCGCCGTGGTCGCTGCTGAACGTGGCGAGAAGGTCTTGCTCGTGCGTATCGAAACATCCCCGGAAGACTTGCGCGGGATGATTGCTGCTGAAGGTATTCTCACTGCACGTGGCGGCGTCTCTTCGCACGCTGCGCTGGTTGCCCGTCAGATGGGTAAGGTTTGCGTCTGCGGTGCTGCTGCAGTCGAAATCGACTACGATAAGAAGACGACGACCATTGCCGGTCACACCTTTAAGGAAGGCGACTTCCTTTCCATCGATGGTACCGCGGGTACTGTCTATGCGGGCCAAATCAAGACAGCCCCTTCGGAAATTATCTCAGGCCTCTTGAGCGACGACAAAGTTGCCCAGAAGACTGAGAAGTTCCGCAACTACGTCCAATTGATGAAATGGTGTGCGCAGTCCACCCGTCTCGCAGTACGTACCAACGCTGATAATCCTGAGCAGACCCAACAGGCGATTGCCTTTGGCGCCCAAGGTATCGGTCTCACGCGTACCGAGCACATGTTCTTCGAAGGCGACCGTATCGATGCTGTCCGTGAGATGATCCTCGCTGACACTGTTGCAGGCCGCAAAAAAGCCCTCGCGAAGATCCTGCCTTACCAGCGCGAAGACTTCATTGGTATTTTCGAAGCACTCAAAGGATTGCCTGCGACGATTCGTCTGCTTGATCCTCCCCTCCACGAATTCGTACCGCATGACGAAACCGCGCAGGCTGCGCTGGCGAAGAAACTCGGTCTCCCAACGGAGAAAGTCGTGTCACGCGTCAAAGCTCTCCACGAATTCAACCCGATGCTTGGTCACCGCGGTTGCCGTCTCGGAATTGCTTACCCTGAAATCACTGAAACGCAGGCACGTGCGATCTTCGAGGCCGCCGCCCATGTCCAAAAGAAGGGCATTAAGGTTAAGCCTGAAGTGATGGTCCCGCTCGTCGGTTTCAAGCGCGAGCTCGACTTACAGGTCGAAGTCATTCACCGCGTCGCTGCCGAAGTTCAGGCCGAGCAGAAGGTGAAGATTGCTTACCAGGTCGGCACGATGATCGAAGTCCCTCGCGGTGCACTCACTGCGGACGACATTGCTCAGACGGCTGAGTTCTTCAGCTTCGGTACCAATGACCTTACCCAGACTGCGCTCGGTATGAGTCGCGACGACATGGGTAGCTTCCTCGGTGCCTATACGGAGAATGAGATCTTCAAGAAGAACCCGTTTGCGACGCTCGACCAGACCGGTGTCGGACAGTTGGTCCAGATTGCTATCGAGAAAGGTCGCAAGACCCGTCCCGACATCAAGCTCGGCATCTGTGGTGAGCACGGCGGCGAACCTGACTCCGTCAAGTTCTGCCATCGCGTGGGCCTTTCGTACGTCTCCTGCTCGCCTTACCGCGTGCCCGTTGCTCGTCTCGCTGCTGCGCAAGCGGCTATCGAAGAAAAGCGCGCCGCGAAGAAGAAGTAAGTTGAAGACAGACTAAAGCTTAAGGGCTAAGGACTAAAGAGCTGAGCAGCTAGCCAGCTAACCCGCTAATCACGTTAGCGGTGTTAGCGGTATGAGCGGTGATAGAAGTCATGGAGACGACGGCGGTCCTTCGGACCTACGACGGCACTTCGCTCCGCTTCGTTATGACGGCGGCTACGCCTACGACGGCAGGCCTTCGGCCTTATGACAATGTTAGCGGTATCAGCGGTATGAGCGGCGTTAGATTCTTCCCGCTTCCCGCTTGCTCCTTTCTCCTCCGCGTAGCGGTTTTCTATAATAATCTATGACACTTGAGCGGCTTGCGTAGGTAGAAGGGAATGCTAGCCTGATGCCCTACCCCATACTATGGCCACGACACTCAAGGAGATTAGCAACTTCCTCACTGAGGGAGGACTCAAACACACTATCCCTGAAGGCAAAGACTTCATCAGCACAGGGTTTAGCATGGATAACTACAAGGACGCCGACGGCGATCCTCACCTACGCATTATCATCCGGGCGGAAGAAGACGGCGAGTTTGTGAAAATCTTTGCGCCTGCGGCCTATAAGTGCCCGACGGATGCAAATTCCTTCAATCGGCTATCGCTCTTCCAGACACTGCTCCAGATCAGCTGGATGACTAAAATGCTTCAGTTCGAGTACGACGCTGAAGACGGCGAGATCCGGCCGATGATCGAGTTCCCGCTTGAAGACGCAAAGCTAACGCGCCGGCAAATTTCACGCTGTGTGCAAACCATGCCGCAGATCATCGATAAGTACCATGAAGACATCCAGGACGCCATTAAACACGGCCTAGCAATGGAGAGCCCGAATAAGAATCGTGCAGCCTTCGAAGAATTCATGCGCCAACGCCGCGAAGAACGCCGCCGCGAACTCGGCGACACGGAATGAGTCGGCACTATCTATTCATGCACACAGTTTGTTATTAAGAATTGAACACCTCCTAGAATCTTAATAGAAATCGTG
>CAJBPJ010000038.1 GCA_903957465.1 uncultured Opitutia bacterium | reverse complement strand
TTTTTCGAAGGCGGCGGCGATTGCCGATTCGTCTGTGCAGGCATTGATAATGAAGACACGTCGTACTGGACCATTTTCGTGTCCGTTTTGCGTTAAGCGTTTACGCCAAACTGCCCAGATACGTCGTCCATTGGTATCTACGAGGGCAGTCTCGCCGCCAACATCGATGGTAAGATAGTCCGCCCGCAAAACGTTAATATCATCGGGCGTAATTTTGGGGGCCAGTGTTCCGATCGGACGTACGGGACGGCCTTGCTCGTCGAACCGTTTGGCAGTTGCGAACCACGTAATCTCAACTGGGCCTAAGCGACTGTATTCAACCTGGTGAATAACTGCGTAGGGTGCAGCGGTCATCGCCAGTGAAAGGAGTCCGCCATAAATCGCAGCACGTGGGAATATCGTGATGCGTTGTACCAAGGCAGCGGCGAGGGCTGTGCCTGCAAAGGCTGCAATGGCGACTGAGAATTGGACGTCTAATCGGGCGCTAGCGCTCATGCGCTCGGCCTCATCCCACATGAAGCGTCCCCATCCTTGATTTAAGACTAAAATCCAAAGCGCCCCAGTGATTGCGCCGAGGAAGGCGGCAATCCGTGGGCCGGATTTTTCATAGAGCGGAAGTGCGAGTGGAGCTAAGAAGGCTCCCACTGCGCCTTGAAAGAAGGCATCTTGGACCGAAGCCACTCGGGTGGCAGCTGCCCCGACAATGAGAAGTGCCCAAGCTAACCAATAAATACGCGCGCGATGGTACATTATTCACCAACGACTGTACCGGGTGCGATGATCGCATTCTTTTTCACGACCAGGATAGCATCTCGAACATACCAAGCATCTGTTTCCGTCTTCTCCGCTAAACCTGCTGGCGAGAGGCGACAGTTGGCGCCAATGCGCGCATTTTTATCGATGATCGCTTGGCGAATGTGGCAACCAGGACCGACGCCAATGTCTGGACGATTCTTTTCGCGATTCCGGATGAAGTCGTCTGGGCGTTCATAGACATCGGCACCCATCATAACGGTATTTTCAAGTCTCGAGCCTGCGTGGATGACTGAGCGAATACCGATAACGCAGCGTTCGAGGTCAGCATCGTCCACAATACATCCATCTGCAAGGATCACGCGGTGAGCCCTTGCGCCGTTGATTTTGGCTGGGGGGAGGTAGCGAGCGTGGGTATAGACAGGATTCGCTCCGTCAAAGAAGTCGAAGGGAGGAACTGGGTCTGTCAGGGTGAGATTGCACTCCCAGAACGAACCCACGGTACCAATGTCTTCCCAGTAGCCGTCGTAGACAAAGGCGGTGACGCGGTGGGAGTTGACCATGCCAGGAATAACTTCTTTGCCGAAGTCCGTCTGCAAGGGATCGGAGAGGGCTTCACGCAGGCGTTTGCCCGAGACAAGGTAGATGCCCATTGAGGCCAGGCAGTAGGAACGGTCGGAGGTATCTGCTAAGCGTGAGCGGGCTTCCCCTTGAAGCGCTAGTCCGCGGACGAGTGCAGGGTCTTTCGGTTTCTCCACGAACTCAGAGATGCGTAAATCCGTGTCGACGCGCATGACGCCGAGTGCAGAGACTTGGTCGGATGGCATCGGCTTAGCAGCGATGGTGATATCGGACCCCGTGCGGAGGTGCTGCTCAAGCATTGGCCGGAAATCCATACGGTAGAGCTGGTCGCCCGAAAGGATGAGAACCAGGTCGTGATCTTTGAGACCGTAGTGATGCATATTCTGACGAACGGCATCGGCGGTACCTTGGTACCAAGTTTCTTTGTCGCCTGTTTGTTCGGCGGCGAGGATGTCGACAAAGCCACGACCGAAGGGATCAAACTTATAGGTCTGCTGGATGTGCTTATGGAGTGAGGCAGTGTTGAACTGCGAGAGTACGTAGATTTGATTAAAGCCTGCGTTGAGGCAGTTGCTGATGGGGATGTCCACCAAGCGATAGTTGCCAGCGAGTGGCACCGCCGGTTTGCAGCGATCCTTGGTAAGCGGGTAAAGGCGGGTGCCGCGGCCACCGCCCATAATAATGGAGATGACCCGAGGGGTGGGTGTGCTCATAGGGATAAAGTAGGGAAGGAGAGGGGCGGAGAGCGAGCCTTGGGTTTCCGATTGGCAAGATGACCTCTAGGGCTTCCTTTAGTTGGGTGTCTTTCGCCTTTCACGTTCTTGGTACGAGCAGTTCGGGCAATTGCTCGGTCCTGCGTGCCGGCGGTAAGACTGTCTTAATAGACGTCGGCTTCGCCTGGCCCCGTTTATCGGCCGCTCTGGCCAAAGTGGGTGTCGAGCCGAGGTCGATTGACGCCGTCTTTATTACCCACGAACACAGCGACCACTGTTC
>CAJBPJ010000037.1 GCA_903957465.1 uncultured Opitutia bacterium | reverse complement strand
CGCAACCAGAGATAGGATGCAGCGACCACGCCCAGGTAAAGGGCAGCGGTAACCTTACAGGCGAGTGCGAGACCGGCAGCGGCGCCAGTAACGAATC
The DNA here is from genome assembly GCA_903957465.1 of uncultured Opitutia bacterium. Taxonomy (GTDB): domain Bacteria; phylum Verrucomicrobiota; class Verrucomicrobiia; order Opitutales; family UBA953; genus UBA8828. The sequence continues at coordinate 4,260 of CAJBPJ010000037.1, read as the reverse complement.
GCAGCCGCCAAAGATGCTGGAGCTCGACCTCATCCTCTCTCAACCAAAAGAGGGCCGCCCAAACCAGCGAGGTCGCAAGAATCGGTTCTTGGATAAACCGCGCGCAGGGCGCGATGGCCAGCAAGCCGAGCAAGACAGAAGACCGATGACTCCGCACAAACGACGAGAATAAAAGCGTGAAGCCGAAGACTAGCGGCACAGTACGCAAGGCACCCTCGGAGGCAGTCGCTGGATCGATCCCGAATACGGCGAGCGCTGCGCGTGCGAGCGCGCCAAGCGCTGGGCCGTGAAAAGCATCCTGTGTCTCACTGTGCGGTTTGGCCTCGACCATCAGCGACCACTGGCCGGCTTCGTCGGCATGCAGCGGTCGCGAAAACGTCTGCCCGTGACCCAACCACGCGGCTACACCCAGACATAGCACCGCAACCACAACGACCAGCGCGGTCGACAGCCAATCGCGCCGTGCCGACATCATCCCTTAAAGCGCTGCTCGAGCGCCTGCTTAATCGAGAGGGGCACTAGGGCGGCCTGCATCGATCCCTCACCCTCCCGCCAGGCATAGACGGTAGTGAGTGCACCGCGCGCAACTGCCTTACCGGCAACTGATGCCTCAAAAGCCCAAACGATGCGCTTGTCGCCAATCTCCGTCGGATGGAGTGCAAGTGTCACTTGATCGCCACGGTGTACGGGAGCGAGGTAATCACACTCAACACGCACCCGGGGAAATCCACGGAGGGTCGCACCCTCGCGTGCGAGGAAAGGCAGACCGAGCTCAGCGAAGATTCCCTCTTCAGCGCCCTCTACCCAGCGAAAGACGGTAGAGAAATGCACAATCCCGGCGGCGTCAGTATCCGCAAAGGCCGCAGTGAATATAGCAGTGTAAGGGCGCATGGTAAAAACTTAACGCGGGGACTTGCCTCGCAACCACTCTACCATCGTCACACTACCGCCGGAGGCAACCGCACATTGACGTAAAAGCGGCTGTGGTGGCACCTCGATAGAGAAAAGGTAAAGCCGCGGGCCTTGACCACGTTCGGCTGCGCCAAAACGGCTAAGCCAAGCTTTTTCCCAACGCGTATCCGCCTCTTTGCGTTCATTGACCGTACGCCGCAAACCATCCGCATAGATAAGTTCAGGGGCACCCTTTACTGGTTTACGGTATTGTCGGACGCCGTCCTGAAAATCTGAAAAGACAACCAAGCCATCGTAATCTTCAGGCAACAACCAATCAATCCAAGCACCCAATGATCCAGATTCGCAGCGCTTATCTATCCGATCCAGGAGCCGTCTGCCAGCGAGTGTCATGCCTGCAGGATCGCTTTGTCCAGGATGAGACGTCCCGAAATTTCCATCGAATCCCTTTCCATTCGCAACCTCACCATCAACCACCACGACGCGGGCGCCATCAAAACGAAAAACGTCCGCATCAGGAAATTGTAGACGTATCTCTGCCTCAACCTTCGCTAAGTAAGGCCGCATCGAACCCGAGCAATCGAGGTATACAGCTAACTTACGTGCAACAATCCGCGCACCCATCACTGCCTTGCCGATACGGCCTACGCCTGTCCCATCGACACCCATGCCTAGTCCTTTCGCACCTAGCCCTGCTCCTCCGACTGACCCTTTCGTTTGTCCACCGGAAAGTAACGGTGACGATTCACCGTTCTCACTTAAAGCTAATGCAGGTAAAGTTAAAGCGGACTCAGAGCTACTCGAAGTAATACGCACAACTGGAACGCGGTTCGGACGCGGCTTACTCGCGACAACGGTTACGGCTCCGCTGGCTCCACCCGAAGGTATAGCGAAACACTCAGGCTCAGAGGGTGTGGTTGCCGGCTGATAGCGCACGATGACCCATGCGACGGCTACAGCGAAGAGAAGCGCGTGCAGGACAACGGTCACGAGCCAGGGTCCGTGCGTGAAGCGTGTTCGGCCGGAATCTGTATGCATGCACCCATCGAACACGATGACTGCAATGCCTCAATGAAAGGAGCCTAAGGTTGATGACTACAGCAATTCCCCTTAGCCAAACTTAGCGAGCAGGACGGTACGGCTGAGCCCCAGGAACTGTTTGCTGGACTGTGGGTCCACCCGTTCCTGTATCCGCCGGTGCTGCGGGCGGCGGACCGCCTGTACGTAGCCAAGTAACCATCTTCGTCTCACCGCCTGAAGCCTTGATACACTGTGAAAGCAGTGGCTGCGGCTCACACTCTGTCGAGAAGCAGTAGAGTTTGATGCCGCCATCGCGACCTGAACTAAAGGCGGAAATCCAATCACCCTCCCAGCGCTCATCAGCTTTTTTTCGAGTGTTTACCTGCTGACGACTTCCATCGGCGTAGATGAGTTCATTCTTTTTAAACTGATCAACCCCGTCTTGAAAATCCGAGAAGATGACGAGTGCGTCGTAGCGCTCCTTCATCATGACATCAACCCAGGCGCCCACAGAACCTTTTCGGAAATTATCATCATACTTACGGAAGATTGACTTACCCTCGGGCGTCAGCGTCTTCGGATCGGTCGTAAAAGAAGAAGGATCCTGAGGCGGGCCTACGCCTTCTTTATTCTTCGAACGACGACCACCGACAACATCGCCATCTTCCACAAACGTCCATGCACCGTTATACCGGTAGATGTCGGCTTCGGGAAACTGTTTGCGAATCTCATCTTCGACGCGCTGCAAGTAGCCGCGCATCGACCCAGAAGCATCGAGGTAGACGGCAATTCTTGATGCGAAAATTTTGGCGCCCATCACCGGCCGGCCTACGAAATTCCGCCCGTTGCCGACACCAACGCCTTTACCTGAACCAATTCCGCCACCTGAACCTCCGCCAAATCCCTTGGATGCTCCGCCAGCGGCCAGGCCTGACATCATACTCGAAACAGAAGTCGTAGGTAGATCAGGTAAGGCAACAGCGGACGTAGAGCTCTTTGAGGTAATTCGCGCAGTCGTTTTGGCTAAATTTTTAGCATTCTTAGGGGTGACCTTGTGCTCGTAAATTTTAGCCGCATCCCCCGCAGCGCCACCCCCGGAACCGGTAACAAAACTGTCAGGGTCTGTCTTACCAATATCCGTCCAGCTGGATACAACCCAAAACCCAAAGATAACCAGGAGGAATAAATGGACGATTAAGGAGACCGCTAAGCCCTGCCCTCCTAAGCGAACCCAGAAACTTTTGTTATAACGACGTAATGCTGCCGCTTGACCCTCTAAAGCCGAGTCAACAGGTACAACTGACGGAGCATCTGACCCGGGCGGGGGCGGAGGTGTGACTTCTGGGCCATCGGGAGGAGGCAGACTCATCGGCAGGCAATAACTCTAATTTTAGTGCGTAAATGTATCAATCGAATTTATGTGTAAATAAGGAGAACTTACCTAAGATTCTGGTGTTAAACTACTGCAGAGGAATCACCCCATGAGCCAAACGATCCCCTTACCCTCTCCTGAACGTGCTTGGGTGGCCTTTGACACACGTCGCTGGGATGAGAGCTGCGCCAAGCACTTACTCCGAAGACTGGGCTTTAGCGCAACGCCTGCCTCAACCGCACTTGCCCTGCGCGAAGGACCCGAACTGACCGTACGGCGCGCATTCGCCTCCGTTCGTCCCATGCCCATGCCGCGCAAGCTGGAGAACCTGAGTGAAGAAAGTGAAGAAATCAGAGCGAAGCTAAAGTCTCTCTCCGCCGAAGAGCGCAAAGAGTTTGTCAAAGAGCTGAGGCGGAAAAATGAAGCAGTGGTTCAGGATTACGCGGTTGCGTGGCTTGAATTCGCGCGTCGCCCAGAACTCTCAGCTCAAGAGAAGTTCGTCTTATTCCTCCAGGATATTTTTGTGGTCACTGCAGATAAAATCAAACGCAGCGACATGCTCTTTGATTATCAAGCAACCCTACGAAAGAATATCAGTGCGGATTACGCCACGATGTTGCGCTCGGTCATGAAGCACCCCGCAATGTTCCAGTTCTTAGACGCAGATAAAAATACTAAAGGTCAGCCCAATGAAAACTTCGCTCGTGAACTTTTTGAACTCTTCAGCCTTGGCGAAGGTAACTATACAGAAAAAGACGTCAAAGAAGCTGCTCGCGCGCTGACAGGCGCAAGCATTCGTAACGGCGTCTATACCGTCTCCGAAAAACAACATGACAACCAGGAGAAGACCATTTTTGGACAAAAGGGAAATTGGGGACCCGATGATCTCGTCAACATCACCATCGCCCAACCTGCAACTGCAGCCTATGCGCCCCAAGAACTCATCAAGTTCTATT
>CAJBPJ010000036.1 GCA_903957465.1 uncultured Opitutia bacterium | reverse complement strand
GTCCAAGCCAAGCTGCTCGCCGCTGAGTCGCTGGGAGCTGTTTTGATTGGAGGACAGGCCGAAGAAAAACTTTTGGAGCATTTTAAAGTTTATCCCGACGGTACGTGTGACCTTTTCCGACTCGATGTTCGTCGCAACGGCACCCGACGCGTATTTGCAATTGATCCGATGACATGCGCCCCGCTCCCGGGCACAGACATCCAATGAAGCGCCGCGGCTTCACACTCGTCGAAGTATTGGTAAGCCTAGCCATCTTTGGCCTAGCAGCCGTCGCACTCGCCTCGGCTTACACAAACGTCCTACTGGCCCGTCAGGCCATGCAGCGCCTTGATATTGAAGACGATGGCTTCACGCGCTCTCGGGCAGCACTTTTAGAGACGGCAGGCTTAGAAGATGCCAAGCAAGGCGGCGACATCGATTTACCGAATGGGCAAACGGCCACATGGCGGTGCGACATTGAGCCAACATCTGTCAGTGATCTCTTTTCGGTCACACTCGAAGTTGAATCAGCTTCATCCACGAGCACCGAGAATGACATCAAGCGGGCGGAAACCTTTTATCTTCTCAGACCCAGCTGGTCTTTAAGTTCTGACCGCGCGAAACTTTTAGCAGCCGCACGCGAACGCTTGCGCAAAGGCCGACCCTTCGAAGGCACATCAACAGCCGACCAACAGGGCGGCGGATCTTCAACAAGCAGCGGCAGCAAGGGTGGCGGTAAGGGTGGCAAAGGTGATAACAACGGAGGCAAAGGCGGTAATACAGGTGGCGGCCGTGGAGACGGCCAGGGCGGCAACCCCGGCGGAGACGGACAGCCACGTCCCGGCGGGAATGATAATGGCGGTGGTCAAGGCGGCGGAGGCGCACCGCGTCCTCAATGAATGTAATTCGTAAAGCTCGCCAAGGCTTCTCGCTAGTCGAGATGTTACTCGCACTGGCAATTCTCGCAGCGCTACTGGCCGCGATGAATACATTTCTTTTCTCAATGTCGGAGCTGTGGGGTAATGGCCGAGACGCCCGCTTGTTCGACCAACATGTCAGGGCCTCAACAAAACAGGTTCGTAGCATACTCGAGCAATCGGTCTTTGGTCCTGGCGGCGCCGCGCCAAAAGTTACGGAGATTCAACTCGCTAATGGTACACGTGAAGCGCGCCTCACATTTACATTACCCGATGGCGGAAAATTTACCGCTTGGCCAGAAGGCCCTTTGCCAGACGTCGACTTCTCGCTCGGCTTCGAAGAAGCTTACGGACTTGTGCTCACTTGGCGCTCACGCACAGAACTTGAACGCGATGTCGCTGACTGGCACACGACAACACTTTCACCTTTTGCGGACAGTATTCGCTATAGTTATTACGATGCCGATTTAAACAAGTGGAGCACGGAAGATGTGCCAACCAAGGATACCGATGGCGAAAGTTACCTACAGCCTGGCCGTATTGAGTTAACATTTTCGCGCGGGAAATTAAAAAAGGTTACGCAAATTGAATTACCTTTGCGACGGGAGGGCGCCACGCAGCCATGAAACAGCGCCGCGGATCTGTTGTTATTGTCGTGCTCGTCCTCGTCGCCTTGGGGTCAATGCTGATGCTGCGATTGATAGATGACAATTCACTCGAGCTCTCCCTAGCCTCTCGCGAAGCTGACCGCCAACGGCTGCGCTCCGAAGCGTGGTCGGAGGCGGAACTTCTTGTCGCGACCCTCGCCGAGATTCGACAAATCGACAGCAGTCGCATGCACGTACCCGAGCAGGGCTGGGGCGACCCACACAGTTATGCCGGGATTGGGGTGCGCCCGGGCCTCACCGTCACTTACACCTTCGAAGATGAGAGTGCAAAATTATCACTCCCAAATCTTTCGCTTCTCGACTTAACCAATCTCTTCGAGGCTCTTGGGTTAACGCTCCGGGACGCTCAAACGGTGAGCGATGCACTTTTCACGTGGATGAAACCAGCGTATGAAGCCCAAGATGAGCAAGCTAGCTCTTTAGCCTATGAACGCGCCGGGCTTTCTTTCCACCAACCCGAGCGCTCACTGCGATCCTTTGAGGAACTGCGCTCGATTGGTGTCGTTCGCAATTTCTTCTTCGACGAAGACTCGAAGCCGAAACAGCTCTTTCATGACTTCAAACGTTGTGTTTCCCTTTATCAGTTCTCGGCAACGAATGTTAATACCTGCGATCCGCTAGTCCTCAAAGCCAAGGGCTTTGATGAGCGGCAGATTGAACTAACCCTCGCTTTCCGGACCGACTCCAGTCGCCGTCCTTCAATGTCCGCACCCTACTTTCGCAGCATGACAGAGTATCGCAGCCTGGTGGCAGGAGCGACGAATACCGCTGGGCTTGGCACGCTCTGCCGACTTCTACGTGCACATATTACATTACGTGAAGGACGGGCGGTTCACGAAGTTGCGGTACTCGTCTCATTTGACACAGCCGCAACCTTCCCTGCGGCCATGGCTGATCCTGATGCAGAAGGAGCCATTGAGCGGAGTACGACCGGTACAAGCACGCCCTCGATTCAGTCGGCCAATAAAAGCAAGGTCGGCAGCAGCACAACCGGTACAAAAACCAATAATCGCCAAACCGCAGGGACGCAGAATCTAACAACTGGACGATCTTCTTTAGGGGGAACATCTGGCACGGCGAGCGGGTCTATCCAATACCCCTTGCCCATTTTAGAATGGGGTGAATCGTCTGGGCGGGCAGAACTTGAAACAACCGATGCGCCCCGCAATCGAACTACCCTTACTGCCCTTTCCGATAGCTCACCCCTTCAGCCAGAAAACCTAACCGAAGCGCCCAACCCACGCCCCACACCTGGCACGACCCGATGAATTCATTACTGCAGCGCTGGCTCCCAAAACCATTACCTACCGAAGCGGTACTTCTTCCGGCGGATCGGTTCTTCATGATGCGTGTAGAGCTCGATCCCGCTACACCCGCTCGTAGCCAAGTAGAACTCGCCCTTGAAGCCAGCTCACCCTTCCCGGCTAATCAACTCCTCTTAGGATTGGTGCATGGCGCGGATGGTCGTTCTGCCCTTGCCTTCGCTGCACACAAGCGACGCTTTACGGCCGAAGAAATTGCCAGCTGGCCAGCATCCTCTCCCGTCGTGCCAGAATTTTTAGCACTTCTCGGACAAAATCCGAATGCCAATGCTGTCCTCGTTCATGTTAACGATGAGCGCGCGATTGCCCTGGCTTGGCGCGCCAACGAGAATCTACCGACATCGATGGTCAGTTTTGCGACAGCCGATGGCACGCCTGAAGCCGCCGCCGCCGAAGCTGCACTGCTAGCAGAACTTCCCACCAACACGCCTGTCATTAAAATCACCGGCGCAATTAAAGGACGCGGCGATGAGAAAGGGCTATCCATTGGCGTGGTTGATGGACCAAGCTACCATGTAGCTGCGCGATCGCTCGATGATGCCGATGTTCGCGATGCAACTTTCCTTGAAAAACGCCGCGGCCAAGCTGCGTGGGAAAAGAGGGCCTGGCTGATGGCACAAATCACCGCTGCTTGCTTGCTCCTGGCTGCCCTCACTGACGCAAGTGCTGCGATCATGAATTGGCGCACGAATGAAGTAACCGCAGTGCTCGATAGCAATCGGCCCAAAGTTCAGGAGCTGGAAAACCTGAATAGCCTGGCAGCTAAAATTTCTGAGCTAGGTGACAACCGGCCCCTTCCTTTTGAAATGCTCTCCATCGTCAACAGCCGCCGACCCGCCAGCCTCACCTTCCAAGGCATTGCTTGTAAAGGCGGAGCTGTGCTGGAAGTTGAAGCAAAAACAACCAGGCCAGAAGACGTCGGTACCTTCGAGCAAGCCCTCCGTACAGAGAGCACTCTCATTTCTAAAACCGAGACACGCGACCTGCGTGCTCGGGACGGAAACACCACCTTCACCATCACCATCACGTTCCGCGCTGACGCTTTACGCAAAGCCGCTAAATCCGAATGAGACACCTTTTTCTTAGCCGCCCGCCCCGCGAACGTATCCTCATTCTTTTAGGATTAGCCGTCGCGGCATTCCTTTGGTGCAGTGCAGCGGCTACAAATATGAATGAAGCTTGGGCGGCTTCGCACACAGCCCAGGTCGAAACTGAAATACAAAATCTCTGGCTCGCTAAAGACAAAGAGGTCAACGCGTTGGCCGCAAAAGCAACGAGCGGCCTAGAGTCAGGCAAGGGATACGACGCTGCACGACTCGTAGCCGAAGCAATGGCACTGGCTAAAAATGCAGGCCTCAACGTCAATACCGACCCACCCAAAACACAGCGCTCGGGAGCATTTGCTGTTCACTCTGTGCAACTAACCTGTCGTCGTGCTGACCTCGCCTCATTGATTGCCTTCTACCAGTCGATCCGGCCTAGCTCACCCTACTTAGCGCTCGGACCTATTAGCATCCAAGCGGAGCGCGGCTCGGGAAGTAGCGTCAGCGCCAGACTTCAAGTTACTGCCGTCGAACTTGTCGCGCGCTAAACTTAGAAGCGGAAACTGCTACTGACTTCGAAGATCGCAGAGACAATTCCGTAGGCAATAAAACCAACGGTTGAGAAGGCTGCAATGAGCACCACGGACGAGACTGTTGTGGCTAAACCTCCGAGCCAGCGATCAAGTTCGACGCGGTATGACTGGGCAACGTCCCGAAGGCCCGGCGCTAAATTACCCGTCTGCTCGGCTACGGTAATACGATCAAGCAAGAGTATAGGGAAAACGTTGGTGCGCTGAAGAGCCCGCGAAAGTGACTCACCCTCAAGCACGCGATCCGTGGCTGCGCGCAAGCGAGCACGCAACGCCCGATTCGGTGCAGTTTTTTCTGCATAGCGAAGTGCGGAAGCTGTGGTAATTCCATTTTCAAGCAGTGCGGCCAATGTCTCGCAAAAGTTCAGTACGGAAATGCGGGTGACAATTGCCCCCGCAATCGGCACGCGAAGGAGTAATGTGTCTGCACCCAGCCGACCTGCTTCCGTCCGGCGCCAACGAATAATTGCTAGAATACCAATGATGATGGCGCCGAGAGCGAATGGGAATGTGACCACAAAAACATCCGCAGAGCCTACGAGTAATCGCGTTGAGAAAGGCAACTTGCCACCTAATGAAGTTAAAACTGATTGAAGCCGCGGTAGTAAGAAGAGAATAAAAAATGCTACCACGCCAGCCGCGAGCAGACAGATGGCAACTGGGTAAGCCATTACGGCCACGAGCCGACGACGGAAGTCTCTTTGTTCAGTGTAGTGGCGAATCAGTCGTGCTAAAACCTCACGCAAACTTCCGGTTGCTTCGCCCGCCGCGACTAGGTGCACCGAGTGAGCATCAAAAACTTTTGGGAAAGACGCGAGTGCAGCTGAAAGGGTTTGGCCTTCACCCAAGCGTGACCAAATGCCGGCAGCTAAATTGCGGAGCGGCCCTGGCTGTAGTCGCAGGGCTAACAGACGCACAGCTTCACCCGCCGAAAGTCCACCGCGCACTAAATCATCTAAAGCCTCGAGAAACGGTAGACGCTCGGATGCGCTAGGCTCTTTACTTTGAGATAGGCCCGTGCCGACGGTTGCCGTTGCACCAGCGACGACGGACTCTCCTAGACTAATAGGGGTTAACCCTTGCGACTGTAACCGGCGCAAAGCTTCGCGACGATTCGTTGCGTCGATTTTGCCTTCGGCTATCGCCCCAGCAGCATCACGTGCGCGGTAAAGAAAAGACGGCATGGCTTATTCGTTGGCCGCAATATTTCGCACCAACTCCTCCACGGTCGTTAACCCAGCAACGGCCTTCAGCCATCCTGACTGAGCCAGCGGACGCATCCCGTGAGCCACTGCAAACTCGGTGAGTTCACGGTTACTCGTACGACGGACAACTAAATCGTGAGCAGGTTTAGGGAAGAAAAGTTCAAAGACACCCACGCG
>CAJBPJ010000035.1 GCA_903957465.1 uncultured Opitutia bacterium | reverse complement strand
GTCAGGCGCGGGTCGATTCCGGAAATTCCCGGAGTCGAAGCATCCTTTTTATAAAACCAAAATTTCCAGCCCACAAAAACGAGGGCAGCTAAAATCAGTAGATTCCTAAAGCGACGCACAGAGGTTAATCAGCCACCCCAACCGATAGTTCCAAGTTTAAACAAGTATGGCCCCGGAAATTAACCACACCAGTAATACAACAAAGGGTCGGGCAAGGGTCTTCTCGCTGGCGGGCTGGTGGAACTGCCAGAGCATGATACCTAATACTGAAAGGGTTGCGCATGCGCCTATCCATTCGCTGCGCCAGTGTGCCGAAGTTGTCATGAAGGGTATCAGTGCTAAAATTTCTGCTAAACACGCCATGCCGTGCAGCCACCCTGCCGCGATGCTGTTCACGCAATGTCGTAGGCCATCAAGCCAGGTGAAAAGTGAAAGCCCCACCGAAAGCATTCCCAAGATAACAGGGAGTCCTGAGAGTGGTACGAGTAAGAGATTCGCAAAAATGCCACCAGGGCAGAGCGTTCCAAAGACGCTCAGTACGATGGGCGCCCCTGCTGTACTCGCTGCAACCGAAATACAAAAACCTTCTGCGCTACGCGCGCGCAACCAACGACCCGCGCGAACAATCTTTGGTACAGCTTCTTTGGGCGTCTGACGTTCAGCGAGTCCTGGGCGGCTGAAGTATTTTGCGGCCGGGCTGCCGACAAGTAAGATCCCGGCAACCGATGCGTAGCTTAATTGAAACCCAGCGTCTGTGGCAGCTTGCGGGTCTAGCACTAAGGTAATCACGCAAGAGAGAAAGAGTCCCTGAAGAGGATTGGAACGCCGCTGCAGAACGGTGCAGGCTAAGATGCACGCAGCCATAATCCATGCACGGCAGGCGGAGGGCGTTCCACCTGTCACCTCGACGTAAATCCATAAGGTAGAAAGTGCGATAACGCCGCCAACGCGATCGCTCAGGCGACATTTTCTTCCCAGCCAGACGAGGGCTACTGCCATCCCTGTAATATGTAACCCGCTAATCGCAAAAAGGTGTAAAGTTCCTGTTGTCGAAAAAATTAAACGGTCACTGGCTTCAAGCAGACGGGTTTGTCCCACCATCGTTGCTGCTAGTAAGCTGCCACCGCGCGAATCCTCCCATGCGAGTTCATAAAAACCTGCTACCAATTTTTCCCCAAGATAAGTTTCTTGCTGAGCAAGGAAACTGGCAGGTTCAATTTCTGCAGCAACGTGCGCCCGCGTTAAGCGTAGGCTAATGTTTTGTGAGCGTAACCAATTTTCGCGTGGACCTTCGGTCTGTCCGCATGCTGATAGAAATCCGCTGACAACATAAAGCCCTCCGGGAATAGGTGGTGCGTTGAAGCCGTCGCACAAGACATGTCGACGCCGGGTATCTGTCGGCCCTGTTTGCACCCAGCCGACTGCCTGCCAGCGATTATTTTCACGCTCATCAACACGGTTAACTTCAATGAATAAATCTGCGCGCCCTGGTTCGCCTACCCAATCTTCCATGCGCCCGGCACGTAGAGTATGCCAGCAGGCACCGAAACCCACACCCGTTAAAATAATCCAAGCAATCCAGTGTGGCGCTCGTCGCGCGCTGAAAAAAGCACCCACAAGACCAACCATTGCGAGTCCGTAAGCGTAACCCGGATGAATCAGCCCGGCCGCACTCGTTAAGCAGCCTGCAAAAAAGGGAAGGGCCAGCCACACTGCGGGCGTGTGCTTCGGCGACTGGTCTAAATCTTCTGAGTCATCCAGGGGGTTGGTCCGGTCCATAGCCGGAGGCCGTCGGCCGAGAGTGCTATCTGGGCGACCTCCGCTCGAAGCCAATCCCACTCAAGGCAATTGGCGAGTGGTTCGCGCTGAAGAAGATTCCTTAAGGGAAAGACCACAAATCCCCGTGATGCCCAACGGGGGTGGGGAAGGGTCAGCGTCGTTTCCTGCAAGGTTTGCTTACCAAAGAAAAGCAGATCGATATCGCACGTTCTCGGTCCGTTGCGTTCATTACGGATTCGCCCTAGATTGCTTTCGATGGCCAGGCAGTCGGACAAAAGTTTTTGCGGTGATAGCTTTGTCTGAATTGCTAGACACAGGTTTAGGTAGTCTGGCTGACTGATTAGGCTTACTGCCGAGGTCTCGTAAGTGTCTGAAACGGCAAGTAATTCGGTTTCTGGCAGCTTCCTTATATAGGAGAGTGCCTGGTGTAAGATGGATGG
>CAJBPJ010000034.1 GCA_903957465.1 uncultured Opitutia bacterium | reverse complement strand
CGCGAATCTGTTCGGCCTTTTTCTCGTCGAGAGCTTTAACTGCGGCAATCAATGCTTTAGGGAAAGTACTGGGTGTACGGGCTGCCACCACTGGCGCTGACCGCTTAGGCGCAACCGGCTTCGCCAGAGCCTTCAGTTTAGACTTAGCCTTCACCTTGGTCGCAGCCTTCACGACTTTCTTGGGCGACTTTAATTTAACACGTTTGGACGTGCTCGATTTGGTTGCAGATGCTTTTTTCTTAGGAGAGGCCATACTTTAGGTGTGATAAAGGTTACGGGCTTGGATGCAGTCACTCACCGCCGGGAGCAAGGTCTTTCCCGTGGAGCGTCCTTCGGCGAGGGCCTGACGGACCTCGGAAGACGATACATCGACCAGGGGCGCCTTAAGGTAAACGACTTTGGCCACAGCGGCCAAACTTACATCGACTTTCGCATTTTCCCCTTCGCGCAGGAGCACCGCAAACTTCACCAGGCCACATAAAGCTACCGCGTCACGCCAAAGATGCAGGCGGGCAAGCTGATCTGCACCAAGGATCCAATAGAACTCATCGCCTGGGTTCTCGGCCTGAAGTTCACGCGCCGTATCAATCGAATAACTTACACCTCCGCGAGATACCTCTCGACCGTCAATCACCGCCCAACTGTGTAAGTCGAAGGCGAGACGTAACATCAAAATGCGGTCACTGGCCGTGGCACGTGGTGCGGAATCCTTCAACGGTGCTTGGGCGGCAGGAATAATATGAACCACATCCAGGTCGAGTTCGCTGTGGGCAGCTTGCGCAAGGGCGAGATGACCCAGGTGAGGCGGATCAAAGGAGCCACCCAGAATACCAATACGGCGACTCATAAAACTTTGTTTGCTTACATTAATTCCGAAGCGAGTTCGGAAAGTTGCGAACGTACGCCATGAACAAGGCGAACGTGCGCTGTAATACTGTGGCCCTTCATGCGTTCATGAGCATGAATAAGTCCGTTCGATCTGCCGTCGAGGTAAGGGGTATCCACTTGGTCAAGGTCACCAATCAAAACGAGCTTGGAGCCCTCACCCATACGCGTGATGACGGTCTTGGCTTCATGCGGCGTCATGTTCTGAGCTTCATCCATAATCATGTAAGCATGACCGATAGAACGCCCGCGAATGTAAGTCATGGCTTCGATTTCAATTAGTCCGGCATCCAACAACCACTGGTAGGGCCGACGGGGTTGACCCGCAACTTGCTGCTGAACTTGCGAACCAAAGATAGGGGGTGGAGCTTTACGCGCCTGCGCCTGCTTGCGCTTCGCCTTACTGTCACTGGCGACGATGCTCGTTGTCGAACTAGCCACAGACGGCAAGGGTGCACCGCTACGCGCAAAGAGCACCTCAAGGTTATCAAAATAAGGCTGAACGTAAGGCGAAAGCTTCTCTTCTTTTGTACCGGGTAGCGCCCCAAGGTCTTTACCAATCTGAACGACTGGCCGGGAGATATAGAGTTTCTTGTAAGGCGAAAACTCGCTCAACACTTGAGATAACGCAGCAGCAATGGATAAGAAAGTCTTACCGGTACCTGCACGTCCAAAACACGTAACCAAGCGGATGTCAGGATTCAGTAACGCATCGAGCAAAACCCATTGCTCAAAATTCTTAGGAATAACCCGCATGCCTCGCGGCATCTGTAAGCCTTTACGTGCACCAGGTGCATCCGAAAGAAATTCACGGTAAATTGGTAAAGCGATAAACGAGGCATCACCGACAAAGCGGGCCGGCTCCACACCTGCATCCGACGAAAGCATCACGTATTCATTAATATAAACGTCTTCGCTAGCCGCAGCAGCAACCTTGACCTGTCCGAGATCTTGGAAATCGCGCATGGCCTTCGCCGAGATTGTGAGGGTTCGGAATTCGTTCCCTTCACGAATTTCAACTCGGTCGTTACGGTAATCCTGTACGTCGAGACCGAGCGCTTTGGCCTTTAAGGCCATACATGCATCTTTGGTTACTAAAATAACGGGACCTTTGCTAATATCCCTTAAGTAAAGCGCTGATGCGATGATGCGGTGGTCAGGTGCGTCGACCTGCATGAAGACCGCTCGTAGACGATCGGAGCGCGTACCCGCAAAGTGCTCGCGGATGAGTGACTCGTTGACGACAACGCGCAGTTCGCCACCCGACGGTAAATGAGCGTGCAATGCAGTGGGCTTATCACGGTCGCCCTCAACCACTTTATCAAGGGATTGGTTATCAAATAACTCACGAATGAAACGATTCACGCGACGGGCACTGGCACCGACTTGACCCTGTTGGACCTTCAGTCGATCGAGTTCGGAAAGCACTTCGACCGGTATTGCTACCGTGTGCTCATCAAACTTCCGAATAGACTCGGGATCATGAATCAGGACGTTCGTATCAAGGACGTAGGTCTTTTTCACGCACCCACAGTCTACCTAGGTCTGATAGCTGGGCAAGTCTAAGAAGCTTTTGGCAAACTATCACCTAGGCCTCTTAAGTAAGACCAACTGTAGATACCACTGCTATGCCCATCACTAAATACGAGGCTTAGAGCATAGTTACCAACAGAGTGAAAGCCCACGACACCGACTCCCGGAAACTGACGAGGTCCATCCCCTCCGTAAGTATTACCGAGGATGTCTTTTTCGCCCATATTCTCAGCACTGGGTGAACTCTCGCGTAAAAATTCGCCAGGGAAGATATCTTCGCGACCGTCACCCCAGCGAACGGCTAAAAATGAACCAAT
>CAJBPJ010000033.1 GCA_903957465.1 uncultured Opitutia bacterium | reverse complement strand
CTGAATTTATCTCCGTAAGGGTGCGTGCTGATCCCAGCCGGTTGCGCAAACTGAACCGCCAATCGAATCCGGCATCCGCGAGTTCGATGGCCTCTGTCGCTTGCGCTGCATCCAAACGCGAAGCGGCTAGTCCAAGATTATGCGACAAGGAGCGGTTAATGGCATCCTTGAGTGAAAGCGGGTTTGAGGGCGCAGGCACAGTCGCCCCAAAAGCAATGATGCCCGAGAAAAGGTAGATGGCCCAAGGGCGCTTCATTCAATGGATACTGACCTTAAGAGGGGTGTCGGGTTCCACCTTAAAAGCAAGCGGCGTCCACGAAACGAGGACGCCGCACGGTCTGACGGTGGAATTACTTTACGTCAACCAGCTCAACTTCGAATTCAAGAACTGAGCCAGCAGGGATGACATCTTGTTCCTGATCGCCATAGGCAAGGTTGGCAGGAATCCAAAGACGGATGACGCCGCCTTTAGCAATCAACTGAAGTCCTTCTGTCCAACCTGGAATAACTTCATTCAAGGTAAAGGTCACTGGTTCGTCTTTACGGCTCTTGGTGGAGTCGAACACTTTACCGTTACAAAGTTGTCCCGTATAGCGACAAGTGACTTGGCTCGTGGCAACAGGCTTGGCTCCTGAACCAGCTTTATCAATGCGGTAACGTAAGCCTGAGGCTGTTCGAGTAACTGACTTATCCGCGTCTACCTTCGCAAGGAAGGCGACATTCTCAGCCTTCACCCGCGAGGACTTCGAAACAACGCGACCGTTTAATAATTCTGTGAAGCGCGCTTGCAGTGTTTCATCTGCGTCAGGCTCCACGGAGCCCGCAAGCATTGCGGTACGCAGGCCAGCAAGAAAAGCGTCAACTTCCGCTTCAGACATTTCATATTGAGTGCGGAATCCAGGAAGGGGCGACCCGCGACCAAGCTGGAAACCTGCTTGGATAAAACCACGGCGCTGCTCATCAGCCGTCAAAGGCTTTGAAGGAACAGCGGGTGCAGTTTCTGGAGCTTTAACTGCTGGAGCTGCTGGAGCTGGATCAGCAGCATGAATAGCCACCGTGGCAAAAGCGAGGGCGGCGAGGATGGGGGTGCGCATGGGATATGGAAGTTAAAGGGTTTAGCGTGCGCGCGGAAGCGTCTTTAGTCGTTCCTGCAAAGAAAGCACCGTGACAGGCTTGGTCTTCAATGAACGAATGGCTTGGGCGGCTGCTTTAGCCGCATTCAACGTCGACGCCATGAAGACACCGCGAAGGACAGCTTCGGCACGCATCAAATTCTCATCCTGACGAGGCAACATGCCTGCCGCAGTGTTCACAATCATCTGCAGCTTACCGTTCTTCAAAAGATCGAGTACGTTGGGACGAGCCCCGTCGGAAATCTTTCCAAGTCGGACAACGGGAATACCTCCGGCGACAAGCGCGTCTGCCGTGCCACTCGTCGAGTGAAGGCTGAAGCCAAGGGCAGCAAGCTCGCGGGCAACTTCAACGGCTCCCGCTTTGTCACGATCCTTAACTGAAAGGAACACATTGCCTGCAGTCGGGAGCGGTGGCTGCGCGGCCATCTGTGCTTTGGCGTAGGCCAAACCGAGATCGTCGTCCGTGCCCATCACTTCACCCGTGGAACGCATTTCGGGCGAGAGCACCACCGCAGCACCGCGGAAGCGATTGAAAGGGAATACGGATTCTTTAACCGACCAGAATGCGGGGCGAATTTCTTGCGTAAAGCCGAGGTCGCGAAGCTTATGACCCACCATGCACTTTGCAGCGAGCTTCGCGAGTGGTACACCGATCGCTTTTGAAACAAATGGTACGGTGCGTGAAGCGCGCGGGTTAACTTCAAGCATGTAAACTTGTCCGTCTTTAATCGCGAATTGAATATTCATTAACCCAACGACACCAAGGCGCTTGGCGAGGGCGTGGGTAATTCGGCGAACTTCGGCTAAAATAGTTTCGGGCAAGCTGTGCGGGGGTAGCACCATGCCCGCATCACCTGAGTGCACGCCTGCATGCTCAACGTGCTCGAGCATGCCACCAACGACCGTGATTTCTCCGTCGGAAATAGCGTCTACATCTAACTCGATGGCGTCTTCTAAGAACTTATCGAGCAACACAGGTTTGCCTGGAGCGACGTCAAAGGCCTCGCGCACAACTGCACGCATCTCCTCCATACCATACACAATGAACATGCCGCGGCCGCCGAGGACGAAGGAAGGGCGCAGTAAAATCGGGAAGCCAATTTCTTCGGCAGCCTTGTAAGCCTCCTCCGGCGAAAGAGCCGTGCGATTAACTGGCTGAAGCACTTTGAGTTCATCCAGAATTTCTTTGAAGAGCTGGCGATCTTCGGCGAGGGCGATACTGCGTGGAGATGTTCCCACAACTTTAACGCCATTGGCTTCAAGATCAGCCGCCAAGTTGAGCGGGGTTTGTCCGCCAAACTGAACAATTGCGCCCTCGCACTTCTCCGCACGGTAAATTTCGAGCACATCTTCAAGCGTGAGCGGTTCGAAATAAAGACGATCAGAAGTATCGTAGTCCGTGGAAACCGTTTCTGGATTCGAGTTTACCATCACGGACTCATAACCGATTTCACGCAGAGCGTAAGAGGCGTGGACGCAGCAGTAATCGAATTCGATACCTTGTCCGATACGATTAGGACCTCCGCCCAAAATCATCACGCGTGGTTTCGTCGAAGGGCGAACTTCAGTCTCATCGCCGTACGAAGAGTAGTAATAAGGTGTCGAAGCTTCAAACTCGGCCGCACAGGTATCAACAAGGCGGAAGGCCGTTGGTAAACCCGCAGCGAGACGCAGGGTGTGCACTTGCTGGCCAGTAATGCTAACCGCGTAGCCAATTTGCCGATCGGCAAAGCCCGCTTCCTTCGCTTCGCGCAACAACTCAGGGGTAAGCCCTTTGGGTCCAGCCGCGCGCAAACGCAGCTCGATTGTATAAATATCGCGGAGCTGACGGATAAACCACGGATCGATTTTGGAAGCCGCATGGACTTCTGCGTCCGTAAACCCTGCCATAAATGCATGGCGCAGATGGAAGACGCGTTCTGGATTCGGACGCGTCAAGCTCGCACGGAGTCCTTCGCGATCTAAAGTCGGCTCGCCGCCAAACTTTCCTCCACAACCAAAACCCCAGGCGCCGACTTCCAAGGAGCGTAATGCTTTTTGGAAAGATTCTTTAAAGGTACGACCGATGGCCATCGCTTCGCCCACAGACTTCATTGCAGAAGTTAACGTGGTGTCGGCGCCGACAAACTTTTCGAAAGTGAAACGGGGAATCTTTGTGACGACGTAGTCGATGGTCGGCTCGAAGCATGCCGGCGTGGACTGCGTGATATCATTACGCAATTCATCAAGGCTGTATCCCACGGCAAGTTTCGCCGCGATTTTTGCAATCGGGAATCCGGTGGCCTTCGAGGCAAGCGCCGAAGACCGCGAGACGCGCGGATTCATTTCGATGACAATCATGCGCCCGTTGGCGGGGTTCACGGAGAACTGGATATTGGAACCACCTGTCTCAACGCCGATGGCACGGATAACTGCAAAGGAGGCATCGCGCATGAGTTGATACTCTTTATCCGTCAGGGTCAGCGCAGGCGCTACCGTGATAGAGTCACCCGTGTGCACGCCCATCGGGTCGAAGTTCTCAATCGAGCAAATGATGACGCATTGGTCCTTGTGGTCGCGCATCACCTCCATCTCGTACTCCTTCCAGCCTAACAAACATTCTTCGACGAGAATTTCATGAACAGGCGAAGCATCCAAGCCCGCCTGTGCCATGTGTTCGAATTCTTCGCGATTGTAAGCAATACCACCGCCAGTGCCACCGAGGGTAAAGGACGGACGAATGATAACGGGGAATTCGAGCCCAATACTAACTATGCAAGCTTTGGCAGCTTCGAGATCTTTGACGACTTTGGAGCGTGGCACGTCCAAGCCGATATCGAGCATGATTTGTTTAAACTTTTCACGGTCTTCGCCACGTTCAATTGCGTCCTCTTTAGCACCGATGAGCTCGACGCCATATTTTTCTAAGATGCCTAGTTTGGAAAGTCGTAGTGAGAGATTCAGTGCAGTCTGACCGCCCAGTGTTGGCAGAAGTGCGTCGGGTTTTTCGCGGGCAATAATTTTCTCTAAGGTTTCAGGGGTGAGCGGCTCGATGTACGTCACATCGGCCGTCTCCGGATCCGTCATAATTGTCGCGGGGTTTGAATTCACGAGCACCACGCGGTAGCCTTCTTCGCGAAGAGCCTTACACGCTTGCGTCCCTGAATAATCAAACTCGCAGGCTTGGCCGATAATGATCGGGCCAGAGCCAATGATGAGGATAGTGCGGATATCGGTCCTCTTAGGCATAGTGATTCGGCCAACTGTCAGAGGTGAGACAAGTAAGGGTCAAGAAGGGACTACCCACAGACTGACGATTGTCGCCGAACCCGCTTGCGAAGAAGGCCTAGTCCAACATCAAACAAGCCGTGGATATCATCCGGATTAGTGGAATTCGCTCTTATGGGCACCATGGCGCCCTGCCCGAGGAAACGCGTCTTGGCCAAAGGTTTACCGTGTCCCTTGAGCTCGAAGTCGACACCCGGCCTGCCGCCGCAGCGGACGACCTAAAGCTGACCGTTGATTATGCCTCCGCGATCCGGACGGTTGAGGAACAGCTCAAAGGTAAGCCAGTCTACTTAATCGAAACCCTTGCGCAACAGATCGCAGCACGGATTCTGGGCACATTTTTGATGGTTAAAGCCGTTACGGTCGAGGTCCATAAACCTTTCGCCCCCGTGGCTGCTGATTTTGATGGAATATCTGTGCGCATACGGCGCGAGCGGGTGTGAGCCCAGCCTCCACACAGGTCATCCTAGCCCTCGGCGGCAACCTTGGCGACCGGCCATCCATCTTACACCAGGCGCTCTCCTTTATAAGGAAGCTACCGGAAACCGAATTACTTGCCGTTTCAGATACTTACGAGACCTCGGCGGTAAGCCTAATCAGTCAGCCAGACTACCTAAACTTGTGTCTAGTAATTCAGACAAAGCTATCACCGCAGAAACTTTTGTCCGACTGCCTGGCCATCGAAAGCAACCT
>CAJBPJ010000032.1 GCA_903957465.1 uncultured Opitutia bacterium | reverse complement strand
TGCGCAGAGATATTCTTCGGCAAAACCCTGTGGCACATAATTCTTGGAGGTGTTTAGGATCTTGGATGGAAGCTTTTCCAACCGGCACGGAAAAAGAACTCGATGACCTTTGGCAGGCCTTCGTTTATGAACGTCAAGGAGCCGAAAATCTCGCCCAAGAAGTTGAGCGAGCAATGGGCACGATTGTACGTTAACTCAGCGCTCGTTGGGCGAGCGAGTAGCTGTTCGCTGGATGATTTGGTCCGCTAACGTCACCCGGAATAACGAAAGCGCCATCCAGAATACGCCAGAGAGACAGAGTGAGCAGGCGGCTGCACCTACTAAAATTGCGGTTTCGCCTTCTTCGACCCAGGGTACGTGCTTCTTGAGGATCCCTGTCATCCATACAAAGAAGACGACGGTGAGGATGACATCGAGAATGGCACCTGATTTGCTGACGAGTTTGGGACGGAGGTTGTCCATGCCCTATCTGATGGAGGGCTTAGGCCCTATGTCAACCGCTGGCCTCCTCAAGGTTGACACCCTCGCCCCCCTCTCCAACCTCGCCCGCCTCGCTTCAGTGTCCTTCTGGGGATGGCTTTATGGCCCAACCTCCCTATTTATAGACTAACTGTCGCCTTTTTCTGGTTTCAGAAAACTCAAAAACAACCTCCGTGGAGCTTAAAGACACCTTAAATTTACCTACTACCGACTTTCCGATGAAAGCCGGTTTGGCTGAGCGCGAGCCGGGGCGTATCGCCCATTGGGAAAAAATCGGTCTCTACGCGAAGATCCAAGGTCGTCATGCAGGGCGCCCAGCATTTGTGCTTCATGACGGTCCACCTTTTACCAACGGCGACGTGCATATCGGTACTGCACTCAATAAATTACTCAAAGACGCTATCCTGCGCTATAAATCGATGCGCGGATTCCGGACGCCTTATGTGCCCGGTTGGGACTGCCATGGTTTGCCGATTGAACATAAGGTGATGAAAGAGTTGCAGGCGAAGAAAGCTTCGCTGGATGCGTTGGGTGTGCGCAAGGCGTGCGCAGAATTTGCATCTTCGTATATCGAGAAGCAGCGCGGACAGTTCCGTCGCCTTGGCGTGCTCGCAGATTGGAAATCAGAATACCGCACGATGGATCCTGGCTACGAAGCCGAGATTTTGCGCACATTTGCTAAAGCCGTCGAGCAAGGGCTTGTTTACCGATCGAAGAAGCCAGTGTATTGGTCAATCCCTTGTCAGACCGCATTAGCAGAAGCAGAAATCGAATATAAAGATAAGCGCTCGCACTCCATTTGGGTTTCTTTTGAAGCACCTAATCCATCTTCGAAGAATTTAAAGCCTGCACACCCGCTCTCGGTAGTCATTTGGACGACCACTCCGTGGACGTTGCCTGCAAACCTTGCCATCGCAGTTCATCCTGAACTCGAGTATGTTGAAGTCTGTCACAATAATCGTTCATTCCTAGTAGCGGTCGCTTTGCGTGACGCTTTTGTTTCTGCCTGTAAACTTGAAGGGGCCACCGATGGCTTCCGTGTAAAGGGAAGTGCCCTGGAAGGACTGGAGGCGCGTCACCCATTTATCGACCGTGCTTCGCCAGTTGTGCTTGCGGATTATGTCACGACAGATGCGGGTACGGGATGTGTGCATACCGCACCCGGTCATGGTGTTGATGACCATCAGACAGGCCAACGTTACCGCCTCGAGGCTTATTGCCCGGTGCAAGACGATGGTAGTTATGCGAACGACGGAAAAGTCCCCGCCGAGCTTGTGGGCGTCTCTGTATTGGAGACAGACGGCAAGTGTCCCGCGAACGGCGCTGTCTTAGCTTTATTGGAAGCCCGCGGTCGCCTCGTTCACCGCGAAGCACTTGTTCACTCTTACCCACATTGTTGGCGCTCGAAGACGCCCGTTATTTTCCGAGCACTCGATCAATGGTTTATCGGGTTAGACCGTGGCGACCTTCGTGCACGTGCGCTCAAAGCGATTGGCGATGTTCGCTGGATTCCAGGTTGGGGTGAGAATCGCATGCGCGGCGCATTGCAAAGCCGTCCAGACTGGTGCGTATCGCGTCAGCGATCCTGGGGTGTACCTATTCCTGCTTTTGTCTGCATCTCGACGGGCGAGGCTTTCTTGGACGCAGCGGTCGCGCAATCGGTTGCTGAACAAGTCGCTAAACATGGAACCGATTGGTGGTGGTCAACCCCTGTCGCCGACATCCTTGCGGGCGCTCCATTACCGGCCTCTTGGCCAAAAGATTTACGTAAAGGATCCGACACGCTTGATGTCTGGATTGATTCAGGCACAAGCCATTTGGCGGTATGTGGTCGCCACCCGGATTTACATTGGCCTGCAGATCTTTACCTCGAGGGTTCCGACCAGCACCGCGGCTGGTTCCAGTCGTCATTGTGGACCGCGATGATTGCTCGCGGAGCGCCACCATACCGTGCCGTGCTCACGCACGGTTTTGTCGTAAACGAAAAGCGCCAAAAGATTTCAAAGTCGGACGGTAAACCCTCCACCGCGGATGATTATATCAAGCGTTACGGTGCTGATATTGTGCGTCTGTGGGTTGCCTCTGAGAATTACCAAAACGACATCCCGCTTTCGGATGCGATATTTGAAACGGTTTCGAATCAATACCGCGCCATTCGCAATACGCTTCGCTGGCAGCTCGGCTCGTTGGCCGACTTTAATCCTGCGTCCGACGCACTCCCGCTCGAAAAGCTTTCGGCTATCGACCGATGGTTGCTCGCTGAGACGGCACGACTGATTCGAGAAGTGACGGATGCTTGCGAAGCTTACGAATTCCATCGCGCATCTGCAGCCCTCGCTGCGTTTACGACGACGACGCTTTCGGCGGCCTATACGAGCATTGTTAAGGATCGACTCTACACCCTCGCCCCCAGCGACCCTTTGCGTCGCTCAACGCAGACCGCTTTGCATCACGCATTCCGTGCGTACATTCGTTTGTTAGCGCCCTTTATTCCGTTTACAGCTGATGAGGCATGGTCACACGCCTCCGTGAAGACGGAATACAATGAAGCAGATTCCGTTCACCTGCAGTCATGGCCAGAAATTCCTGCGGGCTGGGAAGACTCCAGCGCACACACGGACATCGCAACTATTCTGCGTATTGGCGCAGCCCACGTGAATGGACCGCTTGAGCAGTTGCGGCAGAGTAAGACGATCGGCCAAAACCTTGATGCCGCCGTTACCCTTAGCGGCGATCCTGCCGACCCTGAATTTTCAGTGCTTTTGCGTCATACAGAACTACTTCCTGAAATTTGGATTGTATCTGCGGTGAACATGGAGTCGAAGGCCGGGATGCCGCTCACAGTTTCTGTCGCGAAGGCACCTGGGGTGCGTTGCCCGCGTTCCTGGCGCTGGGTACCTGCTTTAGAGGATGCAGGTCAATTTGGCCAGGTTTCGCCCCGTTGCCGGGCAGCTTTGTTAACCAAGTACGGCTCCCTCTAATCCCTTCACACTTCCGTTTTTTAATTCTACCCTTAACCTCAACTCTACACATGGCATCCAAGAAAAAACCAGCAGCCAAGAAGTCTGCGCCTAAATCCAAGGCACCCGCGAAGACTCTCGCCAAGAAGCCTGTTAAAGCCGTCAAGAAGCCTGTGCCTAAAGCGAAGCCTGCGCCCAAAGGTAAGCCCGTCGCCAAAGTCGCTGTAAAGCCGACCGGCAAAACTACTCCCGTCAAAGTCGTCGCAGGCAAGGGCAAGGTTGCCCCTCAGGTTGCGAAGGGCAAAGCAGCCACACCTGCCCCTAAAGGAAAAGGTAAAGGCCCTATGCCTAAGATGGATCCGTCCCTTTCGCATGAGGAGCAGCGTAAATTGCTCGAGCACCATCGCTCGGACCATCATCAGACTTCACCCATTGAAGCACCTTCGCGTCCAAAGTTACTCGTCTTCTCGGTGGATGATGTCCGTGACTATATTAAGACCCGCCGCAATGTGCGCTTAAACCTTTGGATTCCAGAGGAAGAGCGTAAGTTGAAAGAGCGTACAAGTAAGGGCGACAATAAGGCTGTCGCTGGAAAGCCCAATAAAGTCGGGGCTGCTTCACTCTCGAGTCTCTTCGGATTTAATCCTTTCAAGAAAACTGGCCCCATCGACGACGATCGTAAAATTCCCGAAAAATGGCGCCGTTACCATAAGCTCCTGATGGATTTGCGCGGTGCCATTGAGCGCGGCCTCGCTATCCACACAGATGAGGCATTGAAGAAGTCAGGGAAAGATGACGCCGGTGACCTTTCGGGTTATTCTCAGCACATGGCTGACGCAGGTACGGATACGGCCGACCGCGACTTCGCGTTATCACTTATTTCCAACGAGCAACAATCGATTAAGGAGATTGATGATGCCATCGAGCGTATGAAGACTGGAGATTATGGTATTTGTGAAGTCACCAACAGGCCCATCCCACATGCCCGATTGATGGCGGTTCCATTCACGCGTTACACGGTTGAAGGACAGCGCGACCTCGAGCGTCAACGCCGTGCGATGCGTCGACGCGGCACCAATCCGCTCGGACCTGATGGCGATGAGATCGGCTTTGGCTCAGGTGGTGGCGGCAGCGAGGGTGACCCTGAAGAGACTTAAGCTTGGAGATGACCCGTTACCGTCCTTACGCGACCTTTTGGGTCGTCATGCTGGTCGCCTTGATTGCGGACCAGATCACCAAATTCTTTGTGGTAAAGCACATCGCTTTTTTTGACCCCGCGATTCCTGGGAGCGGAGAAGAAGTTTCTATCATCGCCGGCGTTCTACGGTTTGTGCATGTAGGCAATAAGGGTGCCGCTTGGGGTGCAGGATCCGGACACGATGCTACGCAAATCTTTCTGGTTGGTTTAGCCTTAGTCGTCATCGCATTTATTTGGTTGAAGCGCCGCGAACTTCTTCGAGAGCTCGCAGGGGGCCAAGTTGCTTTCGGTTTATTTATCGGCGGTGCAGTTGGTAATGTGTTCGACCGGTTGCTGCGCGAACATGTGGTCGACTTCGTTGATATCCGCTTACCCTTTAAGCTTTTTGGCAGCTACCATTGGCCGGCCTTCAATATTGCTGACGCCTGTATTTGTATCGGGGTAGGGCTCTACTTTATTTTTTTATGGCAGCAGGAAAAAGAGATGCGTCGACGCATTGAGTCTCAGTCGGGTGGAAATCCCTTAGTATGAGCGAGGCGCTTTTTGACCGTTTCGACCTCACGGCGAATCCGGGCACACGTGCCTATAAATTGTTGGCGGCACTTGTTGTGCCTCGTCCCATTGCTTTAGTTACAACGATGGATGCCGAAGGCTGCGTGAATGCGGCGCCCATTTCCTTTTTTAACGTTATTGGGTCCGATCCAGCCATGGTAGTTTTAGCGCCTTCCAATCGCGCGGATGGTACGCCGAAGGATACCGCCCGTAACCTTATAGCGAATGGCGAAGCTGTTGTTCACATTTGTGATGAAGCGATGGCTGAGCGGATGGTGGCTTGTGCGGCTGCGTTACCCCCAGGGGTTTCTGAACTCGAAAAAGTTGGATTGGCTACGATCGCGTCGGAAAGGGTGCGGCCACCTCGGATTCAAGATTGTCCGGTGGCGCTCGAATGCCGCGTGGTGGATATTCGTTATTATGGCGAAAACCGCCTAGTCGTCTTGGAGGCGCTCCTCGCCCACGTACGGGCGGGCCTTGCAGATACAGGGACTTGGCGGGTTAAAGTGGCTGAACATGCCCCTATTGGACGCATGGAAAGTCCTGATGGGTACGTCCGTACGCGTGACCGCTTTCAGTTACCCTTTCCCGATTGAGTCTAAATCGGCATTGACTCTAGGGGCAGGCGGCGGCTTCCCTGTTGTCCTCCATGGCAAACATCAAAGCTAACAAGAAGAGCATTCGGCAGACCGCTAAGCGCGCCGCGAGCAATCGCACCGTGCGCACACGTCTGAAATCCGTCATTAAAGAACTTAACGCTGCACCGACCAAAGAAAAAGGTTCACTCGTTGCCTCGACGCTCGATAAGGCCGTCAAGAAGGGCGTCATCCATCGCAACAAAGCGAATCGCCTCAAGGCAGCGATCGCCAAGGCACTCGCTAAGAAATAAGCAGGGCTGAGAAGCTTTTGTTACGGGCCAGGTTCGTCCTGGCCTTTTTTGTGTTCCGTGCGTGGCGTGAGACGACGAACGGCTGTGGCGAAGTCGTCCGGGCGCGGTGCCTCAATTCGGAAGGCTTCGCCGCCAACTGTCCCTTCAATGACAGCGAGACGTAGCAACACGCTACGATGCAGAGGTTTGTCGCCCCCTTTATTCAAACGGCCACTGGCTACGGTCTCGGCCAAGGTGACGCGTCCTGTGCGACCATAGCGGAGTTCTCCCGCAATACGAATACCACACTCGTTGGCATGAACTTGAATTTGGTCACGACGTGCAAAGGTGCAGGTTGCTGTCCATAGCCGCCATCGGCCAAGTGCCTCGCCCGGAGCAAAGCGCGTCTCGCTTTGTTTGCCGCGTTTATGAGAAACGCCCGCTCGTTGACGCACGTCATCCATGTGCAATGGTAAATCACACAGGCCACCTTCCTCGGGCGCGTCTTCAATGCGCGCAATCATTTCGTAGGTTAACGTCAGTGCGCCAGAGCCTAATGCTTCCCGCCAGTCTGCGAGACGTGAGGCACGGTCAGCCAAAATTGCGATGCCAGATATTTCTGGCTCAGGCCCAACGACAACTGCGGGTTCAGCCAAGTTTAAGCGGAGCATCTCTGGCTTGTTGGCCGCCAGTTGCGTGCGCAGGCTGGCCAGCAGGGTGGGCGCGCCTTCTTGCCAGGGATGATCTTCGAGCGGCACCTCTGCTGGCTTGTCTAAGGCGATCCAGCCTAGGCCACCTGTCAGGACGGTGACCCGGAGGGCTTCAGGGCCAAGGAGGCCAGCAGGAAAGCCAATAGCAGAAGGGAGGCCGGACATACCTAAGCCCTATCGTGCTTCTGGCCTCGGTGGGAGCAAAAAGCCCAGCGACTTCCTGCGTTGCCCTTTGGGGCAGGTTTTTCCTTAAGTAGGGCTGTCCCATGCGTATCACCCTTTTTGTCTTAGGCCTGATGTTCGTTGGCTGCATGAGCCAAGAGGAGCGCCAAGCTCAAATTCAGCGCAAGGCGGAGTCGGATCGCGCTTTTCGTCGCGAGCACATGCGCAACACGGGCGCTGTGCGTGATAATGAGTACGACGCTTTAAACAAAGCCACGCGCGACTTTACACCTCAAGCCACAGGTATCCCGCCCGCGCCAACAACCGAGGAGCTCGAGCGAAGAGTTAAAGAAATCGAGCGTTAATCAATGGGCTCCTACTTACTTCGCCGACTCGGCGAAATTATTCCAGTTCTGCTCGTCGTAGTGACGGCGGCATTTCTTTTAGTAAAAATTGTTCCAGGTAGTCCGTTTGATACGGATCGCGCAATGCCGGCAGCCGTTAAGGCGCGCTACGAAAAGTTCTACGGTCTCGATCAGCCCGTTTACGTCCAATACGGCCGCTACCTCTCGCACCTCGCACAGGGCGACTTAGGTCTTTCGACGAAGTATCAAGGATGGACAGTGAATGAGCTCGTGGGGCCGCGCCTGCCTGTTTCGGCTCAACTTGGATTGGCAGCACTTGCGCTCGCAATCGCTGTCGGCATCCCCGTTGGCGTACTCGCATCCTCCCGTCCGAATTCATGGCTGGATCGGATCCCGATGGGTCTCTCGCTCGTGGGCATCTGCCTGCCATCATTCGTTATTGGGCCTTTATTGTCTTTAGTTCTTTCACGTTGGTTAGGCTGGGTGCCTCCCTGTGGATGGGGTCGTCCTGAGCACCTCGTTTTGCCTGCGCTCACGCTGGCGATAGTTGTTGCCGCTCCTATCGCGCGGCTGACGCGCGGTGCGATGATGGAAGTACGTAGCCTTGATTTTGTGCGGACAGCCCGAGCTAAAGGTCTGGGCCCTTTCCGAATTTGGTTTGTGCACACCTTGCGCAATGCGCTCCTGCCTGTTGTTACGTACCTTGCGCCCGCCGCCGCCGGCCTGGTCTCGGGTTCGTTTGTGGTGGAGTCGATGTTTGATGTACCTGGTCTCGGTCGATTCTTCGTCGCCTCAGTGACCAATCGCGACGCCACCATGATTGTTGGCATGACCGTGCTCTACGCTGCTTCGTTGCTTATCCTTAACCTTGCGGCCGATCTCTTGCTCGCCTGGCTTAATCCTCGTCGCAAACTTGGTGCAGATTCAGAATCTGGTCTTGGGATTGGTTATTTGCTCGGTCTGGCACTCGCGCCACTAGTTTTACTCGGAATTTATTTAGGCGGTGTTGCTTTGCGCGACTCCTTGAAGGGCGTAGAAATTGCCCCCTGGCTTTCTTGGTCTGCAGTTCGCACGGCCACGGCTTGGTTCGTGGGTGCCTTACTCTTGCTCCTGGTGGCTATCGTGGGCTGGGCGCTTTCACGCGGCTGGGATCGCTTTGTGCGCAACCGTGCCGCGGTCGTTGCTGGCGTCTTCCTCATCTTCATCGGCCTAGCTTGTTTGTTGGCGAGTCCGTTAGCGCCTTATGACTACCGCGCGCAAGACCTCGCCCTTGGGCCCGTCGGTCCATCTTCAGCGCATCTTCTGGGTACAGATATTTTGGGGCGAGATTTACTCTCACGTATTTTACACGGCGGGGCAGTTTCTATTTTGGTAGGATTGATTGCCACAGTCATCGCACTTGTTTTTGGAACAGCCTACGGCGTGGTCGCCGCCCAAGTAGGCGGACGTATTGGCGATGCCATGATGCGTGCGGTTGACGTTATCGGAACATTGCCGCTCACCCTTATCATTATTCTTTGCACAGTTATTTTTGGCCAAGATCTATGGCTGCTATACCTTGTGGTTGGCGGCATCTCGTGGCTGACGATGGCACGGGTGGTTCGAAATGAAGTCATCACCTTGCGCGCAATGCCATTTGTGCAGGCTGCAGAGACAATGGGTGCGAGCACTCCTCGGATTGTCTGGAAACATTATCTGCCGAATCTCGCTGGCACTCTCGCCATTTATGCAACCTTAACGGTTCCAGGCGTCATGTTGCTCGAAGCGTTTGTCTCCTTCTTGGGTCTCGGCGTGCAGGCCCCGATGACGTCGTGGGGTATGTTGATTAAAGACGGCGCGGATGTGATGGAAGAGTGCCCTTGGGTGCTACTCGCCCCTGCGACGATTTTTGCGGCAACCTTACTCGCGCTGAACTTTGTCGGTGATGGCTTGCGCGATGCCTTCGATCCGCGCGATACCCGTCGCTAAGTTAGTCGAGGTCGGCTTTAAATCGGGCAACCCAACCACAGGCTGTACTGATGCGTTGGCGCCGGGCGGCGATAAGGCGGTAGGCTCCGTTGGCCAAAGGCGAGGGCAGTGCGTCTAAAAGCCAACCCGCGACACCCCAGATTCCACCCAGTGCTTTCAGGGCGGCGGCAAGTGCGGGCGCGCCCACGAACCGTCGCGAGCCTTGCCAAGCAACCAATCCGGTATTTTCGCCACCCTCGGGTTCGCCCGCAATAGTTGCGGTCACGCCTTGGTTGGGTGCTAACAAAAGTCTACCCTGTGAATTGCGGCGGGCGAGCCAGGCAGCACTGCGGTCGCACAATCCGCATTGCTGGTCGTATAAAACAATGAGGAGTGAATCACGCATCTTAGGTAACGTCGTGCCAAGTATTGCCGTCGCGTTCGAGTTTTCGGAATCCGCCAGCTTTCATCCGTTTTGAGTCTTTGGCTGCATTACCCATCGCTCGCTCGGTCCATTTTCCTGTTAAGCCTGGAGCGTCTAAAATGCGCTGGAGTTTTTCGCCGGTTAAAGGGTGTAGTGCTAAATCGGGCGCACCTGCGGGTTGTTCGACCTCGAGCAATTCACCTTCGGACCCGTCTGCGCGGATGACGTTGTAGCGGCGAAGTGCCATAAAATCATCATAACATAAGTCACCCCTGGCGCAAGCGTCAGGGGTGACAGTTTCGTTCGTGGTGGAGGGAGTGGGATTTGAACCCACGAACAGCATAGCTGAACGGATTTACAGTCCGCGCCCTTTAGC